>JANMPL010000401.1:0-5443 GCA_031369845.1 Chloroflexota bacterium | reverse complement strand
CCCGATCCGTACCGGTATCCCGGCGCTTGAGCGCGGTCCGTCGTTCCAGGGCCTGAACGTCGCGAATGCGAGTCTCAGCGTCGACGAACACCGTCCAGTCGGGACCGTCGATCGAGGCGTCCCAGGCACGGAGATCGCCGGCGGTCGGTAGCGGCGTCTCCGTCCGCCAGGAGAGCCCTGGGCCAAGTCGACGCTTCAGTCGGTCGAGGAGGCCTAGCTGCCCCTCGTCCCGCAGCGGTCGCCCCACCGGGTATAGGCGGACGCTGAGCTGCTGTCCGAGGACGGCGGCGATTTCATCCAGCCGTCGCAGTGAAGTGTTCGGCGCGAGCGCGCGCTCGATGCGACTCACGCCCGGGTGGGATATCCCGACGGCATGGCCGACGTGCGACTGGCTGAGGCCGGCGGCGAGACGCGCCTCGCGTAGCTCGGTGCCGAGCGTCTGGAGGTGCCGAGCCGCGTCGCGCCGGCCGCGGTCCAACGCTCGGTCCTTCGTCGCCATGCATGGAGCATGGACCAGGACGCTCGACCGCCGCTTATCATGACCAAATGGCGACCAAGACGACTCCCGATATGGCGCTCGAAACGTTCCTCGACGACCGCCGCGACGAGCGGCTCGAGTCGTACAAGGCGTTCCTGCGAATCCCCAGCATCTCGGCGCTGCCGGAGCACGCCATGGATTGCCGGACGGCGGCCGACTGGATCGCCGCCGACCTGCGAGCTATCGGGATCGAGCACGTCGCCGTTACTGAGACCGAGGGCCACCCGATCGTCTACGGCGACTGGCTCCACGCCGACGGCGCACCCACGGTCATCGTCTATTGCCACTACGACGTCCAGCCGGTCGATCCGCTCGACCTCTGGGATTCGCCGCCGTTCGAGCCCGTCGTCGTCGGCGATCGGATGCTCGCCCGCGGCTCCTCCGATGACAAGGGCCAGCTCCATCTGCACCTTCGCGCGACCGAAGCGATCCTCGCGACGCGCGGTCGCCTGCCGGCGAACCTGAAGTTCGTCTTCGAAGGCGACGAGGAGTCGAGCAGCGTCCATCTCGAGCGTTGGCTCGAGGCCAACAAGGCCCGGCTCGCTGCCGATTTCGCGGTCATCAGCGATACAGGATTCTTCGATGGCAACCTGCCGGCGATCACCGTCGGGCTCCGAGGAATCATGTATGCGCAGATCGACGTCACGGGGACGGCCGTGGATCTCCACTCGGGGAGCTACGGTGGCGCCGTCCAGAATCCGATCAACGCGCTCGCTCAGATCATCGCCGCGCTCAAGGGACCCGATGGGCGAATCCGGATCCCCGGCTTCTACGATGACGTCGTCTCGCTCACCGAGGCGGATCGGGCCGCTTTCGCCGCGCTGCCGTTCGACGAGGATGCCTACCAAGCGACTCTCGGCCTGCCGGCTCTCGTCGGTGAGGCCGGCTTCTCCACCATCGAGCGTCGTGGCGCCCGGCCGACGCTCGACGTGAACGGGATCTGGGGCGGCTTCCAGGGCGAGGGCACTAAAACGATCATTCCAGCCCACGCCCATGCCAAGGTGAGCTGCCGGCTCGTGACCGCCCAGGATCCCGACAGGATCTTCGAGCAGCTCCAGGCCTACGTCGCGCAGATCGCCCCACCCGGCGTCGTGACGACCGTCACGTACCTCGGCGGGGGACATCCCAGCCTGACGCCGATCGATCATCCCGCGACGCAGGCTGCCGCTCGCGCCCTGGAGGCGACATTCGGACGGGCGCCGGTTTACATCCGGGAGGGCGGCTCGATCCCTGTGTGCTCCAGCTTCGAACAGATCCTCGGCTTGCCGGTCGTCCTGCTCGGGTTCGATCCGCCGGATCAGCACGCTCACGCCCCGAATGAGTGGATGGACCTGACCAACTACGAACGCGGAATTCGCACAGTCGTCCGGATGTGGGACGAGGTCGCGAACCTCGATCGATCGACACTCGCGGGGCCCACCGCGTAGGACGCCCGGCAGTACCTTCGGACCCCCCTCCGGCACCGGTTCGGGCCGCTGGCAGGCGGATTCGCGGTGCTACGATGCACCTGTCATCGCACCCGGGAGAACTCCAAACGTGACCGAAACCATCGACCCAGCCGCCCCCGCACAGGCCTGGCGCCTGGATTCCGACACGGGCAGCATGGCCCCCCGTTCGGCGCTCGACGTGCTCGTCGATCTCAACGACAAGGTCACGACAGGCCGCGTCGGTGAGTATCAGCCCGTCCCGCTGGGCTTCACACCCCTCGACAAGACCATCGGCACCGGCCTGCGCGCCGGCGAGCTCCTCCTGATCGGTGGTGCCCAGGGCACCGGCAAGACGACGATGGCGCTCCAGATGGCCCGGAACATCGCGTCAGGTGGCCAGGCCAACGTCCTCTACATCTGCTTCGAACACGACGAGCAGTACCTCCTCAATCGCCTCATCGCGATGGAGTCGGCGCTCGCCCACCTTCCTCACAAGACCGGCGCAATCAAGATCCAGGACGTCCGCAAGGAAATCCTTGGAACGTGGGTCGCCGAGGGTGGCGGGGCGACGCAGCTCGCCAGCAACCCGCGGCTCCGGCCCTCGCTCGATCGGATCGCTCGCTACGGTGAGAACCTGTTCCTCCTCCGCGGCTCCCAGACGGCGAGCACGGTCGACAACATCCGCAAGCTCGTCCAGCAGCACCGCGTCCTGTCGGGTGACCGCCGGCTGGTGGTCTTCGTCGACTACCTCCAGAAGGTCCCGCAGATCCCTGAGCCGATCACGGAGACCGAGAAGGTCACGTTCATCGTCAACGGCCTCAAGGACATTGCCCTGTCCGAGGATGTCCCGATGGTCGCCATCGTGGCTGCCGACAAGGAAGGCCTCAAGGCGTCGCGGCTCCGCAACTACCACCTGCGCGGCAGCTCGGCCATCAACTACGAGGCCGACATCATCCTCATCCTCAACGAGAAGTACCACATCGTCGCCAAGGTCAACATCGAGTTCAACCCATACCAGGCGCAGCGCTTCCGCGACTGGGTCGTGATCTCGGTCGAGAAGAACCGCGGCGGCCAGGACAACGTCGACCTCGAGTTCGAGAAGCACTTCGAGTTCTCCTGCTTCGACCCCAACGGTCGAACTGTCCAGGAGAAGTTGATCGAAGAGCGGCTCTACAACGACTGAGGCGCCTCTACGGTTGACCGATGGCCCGGCCCTCCCGCCGGGCCATTTGATTCGGCGCACAGTCGAAGGCGCCGTCCGCCTATCACATCCGGCGACCGAATTCGTCCACATCTCGTCCACATCCGCACGAAGTTCGTGGATGACTTCGAACGGTCGACGGCGAAGTTCGTGGATAAGCGGGTTGTCGCGTAACGGACCCGACCCTACTGTAGGTCTTGCCCGAAGGGGCCGTCGGAACGGTCAGGCGAGGCGAGGAGCGATCCCCGCAGCGCCGCCGGTCTGATCGGGATCAGGCTTCACGGCTTGGACCCGGTTGACCGCCGATCCGGGATAGGCCGGCTGCGATCACATCAAGGCTCGTCCGTCTCGGCGTCGCGATCGCTTCCACAAGTTCCTTCGGGCGTTTTCCTGTCCGGCGCCGGTTGAGCCTGCGGGCAGCCGGCGGCGTGCCGCCTACACTGGGCACCGTGACGGTGCGAGAGGTAGGGATGAGCGCCAACTCGGAGCAGTTCCCCGATATCGTCGAGGTCGTCGTCGAGATTCCACGCGGCAGCCGCAACAAGTACGAATACGACGAAGCGGCTCACGTCTTCCGTCTCGACCGTGTCCTCGCGTCGGCGGTCCACTACAACTTCGATTACGGATTCATCGAGGGCACCAGGGCGGGCGACGGCGACCACACGGACGCCTTGCTCCTGATCGATGAGCCGACGTTTCCGGGCTGCCGTGTCTGGGGCCGGCCGATCGGCGGCCTGGAGATGCGGGACGACAAGGGCTTCGATTTCAAGGTCCTCTGCGTGGCCGTCGGCGATCCGCACCAGGCGCACGTGGAGCGGCTTGAGCAGGTACGACCCCACCGCCTCGTCGAGATCAAGCACTTCTTCGACACGTACAAGCTCCTCGAGGACAAGGAAGTCGACGTCATCGGCTGGCGGGAGGCCGATCGAGCCCGTGAAGTCCTGACCGCCGACCGGGAGACCTTCGAGCGGGAGCATGGCGTGCCGTCGAGCGGGACCGTGTGACCGATCGAGCAGAACAGGATGCAGCCCTCGGTCGCCGGCTCTTCGTCGCCATTCCAGTCCCGTCCCCGGTCCGGGACGCCGTCACGGCTCTCGTCGATGGGGTCCGGGGCGCCAGTGACCCGGCAGTGCGGGATGTTCGCTGGGTCCGGCTCGACGGCCTTCACCTGACGATCCGGTTCCTCGGCCCGACCGATGAGGAGAACGTCGCCGACGTCGCAGCCGCCGTCGATCGGACCGCCAGCCGCGTGTCCCCGTTTGATGTCGTCATTGCGGGTGGCGGGGCCTTCCCGTCGGTGGCGAGGCCCCGGGCGCTCTGGCTCGGGGTCGCCGACGGAGCTACCGAGCTAGCGGCAACGGCAGCGGCGCTGGATGACGCCCTCGCAGACGTGGGTTGGACCCGCGACGAGCGTCCGTATCGGGCGCACCTGACGCTCGCGCGCTCCGACGGCGTCCGCTCGGGGCCGGCCGTCGCGCGCCGGCTCATCGATGCCGCTGCCGCAGTCCGCGAACCGTTTCGAACTGAGTCGCTGGTGCTCTTCGAGAGCATTTCGGGTGGTGGCCCGGCTCGGTATGTCCCGCTCCACGAGGCGCGCCTTGCTTGACGAGCGCAAGACCCACGGAACGGGCCGCCAGACGTTCGAAATGTCCTTCGGTGCTAGCATTCACGCATCCGTGAGAGCGCGGATCTGCCGACGATGGCCGGCCGGAAAGAGAGGACGAGGGACGTGACCTCCGCCCAGCGCGCGCGGCTAGTGGTCGCCCTCGGCGTTCTCAATCTCGTGCTTGCGACTTTCGCGCTGGCGGTCGGTTTTGGCGCTCCCCGAACCGCCCCCAACGAAGTGGCTGGCGTGTCGCCGACCCCGATCGTGACGCCCGCTCCGTCGACGCCGCCATCTGGGCCAACTCCGAGTCCGACGACCACTTCGCCCGGCGGCTCGCCGGGAACGTCAGCGCCCCCGCCCTCGACCGAGCCGTCGGCCAGCCTCAGTCCGTCGGTCACGCCGCTCCCGAGCGGCCAGGTCGCCATCGGGCCGCGGGCTCCGTCGGCACGTCCGCCCGCCGCGGGATCGAGCAACTCCCCCAACACGAAGCCCACGAAGCCGCCGACGGTGACGCCGGCGCCGACGCCGCGCGTGACGCCCGCGCCGACGCCGCGCATCACCCCGGCGCCGACCCCGCGCGCGACCCCCCCCCCCGCCCCCAAGCCCACGCCCCAAACCCCCCCCAAAACCCCCCAGAAGAGCACCCCGCCCGGCCCGGGCGGGTGGGTATG
>JANMPL010000335.1:0-7202 GCA_031369845.1 Chloroflexota bacterium | reverse complement strand
TTCTTTTCGGGGACGTGGCCGCTGTCGAGAACTTCAACCGCACAGGGATGCTTCAGGCGTCGATTAACGCGCTGGCCACTTCGGACAGGGGGGATGGGATGTGGATCCGGCTCTTCGACGCCGCGAGTGCTCGCGGCGCGCACCTACGAACGCGAAGGTGCGATCGTGCTCGAGATCGTCGACCGGGAGGCTCCTGGCGGGCGAGCCCGAGTCAAGCTCGATGCCGGGCCTTCGGGCGCGACCTGTGTGGGGACGGACCTCTCAGCCGATCTGACGCTGGACATCGCGGCCGTCGGCGCCGCGTATCTCGGCGGACAGTCGCTCAGTCAAGCGGCCGCTGCCTTTGGCGTCGACGAGCAACGAGCCGGTGCGCTTGCCGACGCAGATGCGCTTTTCCGGACGCTCGACGAACCCGGGTGCTCGACGTTCTTTTAGCCGACGCGTTCGAGCGCGGCCGCGACCTCGTCGGGTCCGGGCATCGCAGCGATCTCGGCGGCGACCGTGCTCGCCCTCGCTCGGAATGATCCGTCGTCCAGGAGCCGGGTCACCGCCGCAGCGATCGTGTCCGTGTTCGCCTCGGCCGGCTCGAGCACGAGCCCGGCGCCTGACTTGCGACAAGCCTCGGCGTTGAGGAACGTAGCGCTCGACCCGAACGTGTTCTGGCTGAGGTCCGAGTGCCTCGGGATCGCCCGCCGGCCCGACCGTCACGAGGAGCCGGGCATCGAGCGATGCGATGGCATCGGCGGCTTCGAGCCGTGGGCCGGCGTCCGGCCCCGTGACCCAACGGACATGGTGACCTCGATCGCCCAACGCCAGCGCGAGGGGGACCATCGGGTTGATGTGGCCCATCGCGGACACGGACGTGAACAGGACTCTCAGGCTCGATCCCCTCGCGATTGTGGCGGCGGCCGTGGCAGGTGGCACAATCGTACCGATGACGAACCCCGCCCCGTCCGTCGAACCCGCCGCGACCGACCCAATCGTCGCGGGCCGCGATGCGTTGGCCGCCCACAACTGGCAGAAGGCGTTCGATCTGCTGTCCGGGGCCGACCGCGTCGGCGACCTGGCCGGCGCCGACCTCGAGGCCCTGGCCGAAGCGGCGTTCTTCACCGCCCACTCCGAACTCGAGATCGAATTCAAGGAACGAGCGTTCAAGGCCCACCTTGCCGATGAGGACGAGGTCCGGGCCGCGTACGTCGCGCTGCGGCTGGCCCGCGACTACTGGTTTGCCGGCAAGGTCTCGATCGCGTCCGCTTGGGGCCGTCGCGGCGAAAAGCTCCTCGAGGGCAAGCCGGAGGGCTACGCGCACGGCTATCTCGCGCTCGGCAAGAGCGAGCTGGCGAGCTCGACCGGCAACGTCGACGAGGCGCTGAAATTGGCCGAGCAAGCCGTCGCGATCGCGTCTCGGGCGGCCCAGGCGGATCTCCAGGCCTACGCCCTGACGAACCTCGGCAGGCTGAAGATCGCGACCGGTTCAACGATCGACGGCATGGCACTCATGGAGGAGGCGTCGATCTCGGCCGTCAACGGGGAACTCTCGCCGTTCGCCTCGGGCGCGACATGCTGCACGATGATCGCAGCCTGCCGCGACCTGACCGACTACCGGCGGGCCACCGAGTGGACCGAGGCGACGGAGAAGTATTGCGAGCGACAGTCCGTCGCGGCCTTCCCCGGTGTCTGCCGCATCCACCGGGCAGAGGTCGTCGCCCTGACTGGCGCCTGGGACCGGGCTGAGCAGGAGCTCAATCGGGCGACGGGCGAGCTGAGCGGCTACAACGCCATGCCGCCCCTCGCCGACGGCCACTATGCGATCGGGGAGATCAGGCGGCTGAAGGGCGACTTCGAAGCCGCTGAGGCTGCCCTTCGCGAGGCAGGCTCAATGGGCAGAACGCCCCAGCCCGCCCTCGCCCTCATCCGGCTGGCCCAGGGCAGGGTCAAGGCAGCCGCAACCGCGATCGAGTCGGCCCTGTCGGAAGCCTCATGGGACCAGTGGGCGAAGGTCCGGCTGCTGCCGGCGCAGGTCGAGATCGCCGTCGCGGCGGGGGAGTTGGCGCTGGCCCGCACCGCCGCCGAGGAGCTGGGCCGGATCGTCGACACGTACAAGTCGCCCGCGCTCGAGGCCGGCAAGCACCAGGCCCTGGCCCGCGTCCTCCTCGCCGAGGGTGACGCGGCGGCAGCCGCCCAGGAAGTCCGCACGGCGATCCGCCTCTGGCGCGAGGTCGCGTCCCCGTACGAGGTCGCCAGGGCCCGAGCGCTCCTCGCAACGGCCCTCCACGCCTCGGGCGACGACAACTCCGCGGATTTCGAGCTTCGGGCCGCCCACGGCGAGTTCGAGCGGCTTGGCGCGAAGCCGGACGCAGCCGCCGCCGAGCGCGAGCTGCAAGCCGCCACGGAACGTCGATCCGCTCCGGTGCAGACACGCAAGACGTTCATGTTCACCGACATCGTCGACTCGACGAGGCTCGCGGAGCTGCTCGGCAACGCGCAATGGGAGGGGCTCCTTCGCTGGCACGACGACAAGCTCCGGTCCCTCGTCGCAAAGCATGGTGGAGAGATCGTCAATTCGACCGGCGACGGCTTTTTCGTCGCATTCGATTCGGCCCGTCAGGGGATCGAGTGCGCACGGTCGATCCAGCGCGCGCTCGCCGAGAGCCGCAGGGCAAGTGGCTTCGCGATTACCGTCCGGATCGGGCTCCATTCGGCCGAGGCGAACCGTCGCGGCGCGGATTACAGCGGCGTCGGCGTTCACCTGGCATCGAGGGTCGCGTCGGTTGCCGGGGGAGGGGAGATCCTCGCGACGGCCGGCACGCTCGACGACGCAGGGGAGTCCGCCTCTTCGAACCCCCGCGAGGTCTCGCTGAAGGGCGTCTCGACGCCTGTCGTCATTTCAACGGTGGCCTGGGCGGAGAGCTGACGACGCCGATGGCCGTGAACGAGCGTGCCGGCCGCCCGGCCGACCCCTCGATGCTCGTCGACCTCGATCGGTTGATCGCGGCCTATTACGAGCACCGCCCCGATCCCGGCATACCCGCCCAACGGGTTGCCTTCGGGACGTCGGGCCACCGCGGCTCGTCGCTGACGACATCGTTCAACGAAGCGCACATCGTCGCGGCCAGCGCCGGCGTCGCCCGCTACCGCCGCTCAAAGGGGATCAGCGGCCCGCTTTTCATGGGTCGCGACACCCACGCGCTGTCCGAGCCGGCGTTCCGAACCGCGCTGGAGGTCCTTGTGGCCGACGGCGTGGACGTCCTGATCGACCCAACGGATCGCTTCACGCCCACACCGGCGCTCTCGCACGCGATCCTCATCTACAACCGCGACCGCCAGGACGGCCTGGCCGACGGGATCGTCGTCACGCCCTCGCACAACCCACCCGAAGACGGCGGCTTCAAGTACAACCCGCCGAACGGCGGACCCGCCGACACAGACGTGACGGGCTGGATCCAGGACGAGGCGAACCGGCTCCTCGAGGACGGCGTTGATGGGGTTCCGCGCGCGCCCTACAAGCAGGCGCGGACGGCGGCCGGCAAGCACGACTTCCTCGGCGGCTACGTCTCCGATCTTGGCGCCGTGATCGACATCGACGCGATCCGGGCGTCCGGGCTGCGGCTCGGGGTCGATCCCCTGGGTGGCGCGAGCGTCGACTATTGGCCCGCGATCGGGGAGCGCTACGGACTCGACCTTACGGTGACCAACACGGTCGTCGATCCGACGTTCGGCTTCATGACCGTCGACTGGGACGGTCGCATCCGCATGGACCCCTCGTCGCCGTACGCGATGGCAGGGCTCGTGGGCCTGCGCGACGGGTTCGACGTCGCGTTCGGGAACGACGCCGATGCCGACCGACACGGGATCGTGACCCCGGGCGCCGGCCTGCTGAACCCGAACCATTTCCTGTCGGCCGCGATCGCCTATCTGTTCGGCGGGGCACGGGAATGGGCGCCGTCGGTCGCCGTCGGCAAGACGCTCGTCTCGAGCGCGATGATCGACCGTGTCACGGCCGACCTCGGGCGCCGGCTGCTCGAGGTACCGGTCGGCTTCAAGTGGTTCGTCGAGGGCCTCGTCGACGGCTCGGTCGGCTTTGGCGGTGAGGAGAGTGCCGGCGCATCGTTCCTGCGCCGCGACGGGACCGTCTGGACGACCGACAAGGATGGGATCATCGCCTGCTTGCTCGCCGCCGAGCTGACCGCGAAGAGCGGCCGGGACCCAGGCGTCGCCTACGTCGAGCTGACCGAGCGGTTCGGGGCGCCTGCCTACCGCCGCATCGATGCGAGGGCGACCAAGGCGGAGAAGGACGTCCTCGGCAAGTTGTCGGCCGACCAGGTCACGGCCACGTCCCTTGCGGGCGACGAGATCACGGCAATCCTGACTACGGCGCCGGGCAATGGCGCCGCGATCGGCGGCCTCAAGGTCACGACGGCCAATGGCTGGTTCGCGGCGCGCCCATCGGGCACCGAGGACGTCTACAAGATCTACGCGGAGAGCTTTCGCGGCGAGGAGCACCTCGGCCGGCTCATCGAGGAGGCCCAGGCACTCGTCTCGACGGTCCTCGCGGCGAACGGCGACTAGGAGGTTCGAGGTGTCCCACCCATCCTCGGACGGCGAAGTCAGCGCAACGCTCCGGCCCTTCGACTCGATCGAGCCGTTGCTCGTCGGCACGACGAACGCCCGATTCGTCGCGCTGGGCTCGATGACCAACGGGCACTTCGGCCTGTTCCGCTGGGACATGTCGGGACAGGCTGCTGGTGCGACCGCGCACTATCACCGGACCTTCACCGAATCGTTCTACGTCCTGTCCGGCTCCGTGAGCCTCTTCGACGGCGCCGCGTGGGTCGGCGCAACCGCCGGTGACTTCCTGTTTGTTCCGGAGCGGGGCATCCACGGCTTCCGAAACGAGTCCGGCGAACCTGCCTCGATGCTGATTCTGTTCAGCCCAGCCCCTCCACGGGAGGAGTATTTCAAGGAGCTGGCCGAGATCCGCGCCTCCGGGCGCGATCTCACTCGCGACGAGTGGACCGATCTCTATTCCCGGCATGACCAGTACATGGTCGAGTAGGGGCATTGACCCCGGTCGAGGCCGCCGCAGCGCTGGCGGCCGAGCACGGGCTCCGATACGACGAGATCGACGTCCTCAAGCACGGCAGCAACATGCTCGTGCGCCTGGCGCCCGCACCGGTGGTGCTGCGAATCGCCACCTTCACGGCGCTGATCCGCGGCGACGCGCTGCCGTATCTCGAGCGCGAAGTCGCGCTCGTGACGTACCTGGCGTCGGTGGGCGCGTCGGTGATGCCACCGAGCGACCTCCTGCCACCTGGCCGCACGTGATCGGTGGCTGGGCGATGAGCGCCTGGCGCTACGTCGTCCACGAACGCGGCGCCGTCCCCGACCCGATCACGACCCTGCGCGAGCTCGACGATCTCCACGCCGCGCTACGGGGATACCCGGGCGAGCTGCCACTGCTGAACCCCGCAATTGACAACCTCGATCGGGCGCTCCGGTTCGCGGTCGCCCACGGCGTGTACGGCCAAGCCCAGGCCGACGACCTCTGGGCACGCCGTGACGAGGTGATGGCCCAGATGCTCGCATTGGCACCTGACGTCCAGGCGCTCCACGGTGACGCCTTCCCCCGGAACTCCCTGCTGTCGCCGGCAGGCCTCATCTGGATCGATTTCGAGGATTGTTGTTCTGGCCCCGTGCTTTGGGATCTTGCCGTGCTTATCCGACAGGGTGGCGGAGAGCGGGTCGCCGACGTCGTCCGGCGCCGCCGTCGCGACGAGGCAACCCAGCTGGCGATCACCCTCCGCGGTTTTCAGGCCGAGGTCTGGACCGCCCTCCACGACATTCGCGCGAGCCGCGGTTGGTGACCGAACGGATCCTCACCCGGCGCCACCTCAATCGGGCGTTGCTGGCGCGCCAGCTCCTGCTCGAGCGGTCGGGGATGTCGATCCCGGAGGCCGTCGAGCAGGTCGGTGGGCTCCAGACCCAGTACGCACCGTCGGGGTACGTTGGCCTGTGGACGCGGCTCGCGGATTTCCAACGCGACGCCCTCACCGACGCGTTGGAGCAGCGGAGCGTCGTCCAGGCGACGCTGATACGGACGACGATCCATGTCGTCTCGGCGGGCGAGTTCTGGCGCTACGCGATGGGCGTCCGTCGGGCGCGGCGGGAGTGGGCGCTGAGGATCCCGGGTCGGAACGGGGACGAGGCCCCGCTGGTCGAGGCGGCGAGGCAGATGCGCGATGCTCTCGCGAGCGGGCCCCGCACGGTGAAGGACCTCGGGGAGCTTGGAACGGGGTTCGTCGGGAACCTCGGCCTATGGGTCGACCTCGTGCGCGTTCCGCCATCCGGCACGTGGGAGCGGCGGCGGGCCGACCGCCTGGCTCTCGCCGAAGACTGGGTCGGTCCCCCGGATGCCTCGGAGGACGAGGGGCTCGAACACCTCGTTCGGGCCTACCTCCGGGCGTTCGGGCCTGCGGCCTGGCGCGACATCGCCTCCTGGGCCGGGACCTCGGTTGGCGATGTGAAGCGAGGCGGTGAGCGCGTTGGGCTGGCCCGCTACCGCGACGAGGACGGCCGGGAGCTGATCGACCTCGAGGAGGCACCACTCCCGGACCCCAACACGCTCGCGCCGGTCCGCTTCCTGCCGCACTGGGACGCGAATCTGCTCGTCCACGCCCGACGAACCGGCCTCCTGCCGGAACAACACCGGCCCCGGGTGTTCAGCATCCGAAACCCGTTCTCAGTCGGGACGTACCTGGTCGATGGCGCCGTCGCCGGCGGATGGTCCGTGCGGGAGGGCCGAGTCGAGCTGGACCCCTACGAGACGCTCGCGGCGAAGGACCATCGGGCGGTCGAGCGCGAACGAGAGGCGCTCGAGGCTTTCCACGCCTGACCCTCCACGCCTGATTTGCCGAGGCCCCGACCGGAGCCGGGGCCTCGAGCAACTGCGATGGGATGGGCCGCTACGGCGCAGCGGCGAAGTACATGTCCTGGCCCTTGCGCGTCGCGCCGGCGAACGTCACGTCGTTCCGGAGGTCGGTCCATGTTGCGACGACGCCCCCGGCCGGAGTCGCGGCGATGCCGGAGTAGTCGCCGATGAACGTTGTCGCGAACGGGAAGGCCGGGTCGAGGGTGCCGGCGAACCATCGATTGTTCTTCGTCGGGTCCGACCGCACGGTCGTGAGCTCCGCGAAGGAGAAGGA
>JANMPL010000322.1:0-1614 GCA_031369845.1 Chloroflexota bacterium | reverse complement strand
CGCGGGGATGATCGACCAGCTGCCTCGTGACGCCGCCCCGTCGAAGTCGCCCGCCGCCTCGATGATGAACGAACCCTTGCGCCCGCCGATCTCGCCCTTGATCCGCTGCAAGCCCACGTAGCGAGCCGACCCGTCGGACCGATAGGACATCAGCCAGTGGACCGCGCCCTCACCTTCGATGTCGCCGCTGAACGCCTGGTCTCCCCAGGCGTGCGTGAGCTTCGCGCCACCCCCGCGATCCTCGTACGTGTCCTCGTTGAACGATGTGATCTGGAATGAGCCCTTGGCCTTCGCCATCCTGCGACCTCCGTTGCGTGGGTGAAGTTGATCAGGCGACTGGAAGCTGGACCTCTGTGACGAGATCCGCGTCGTGCTCCACCACGTAGCCGCGTGGCAACCTTAGCTCCGGCTCCGCCCCGAACTGGAGGTAGATCATCCGGAGCGCGTCGACCGGGTGCAACCCCGCCGCCTCGATCCAGCCCTCCAGGGCGCCTCGCCCTTCCCGCACGAGGTCGTATGAGCCGCGAACGATGACGGTCGCCGCGCGACATGCGGCCAACCGCCTGAACCCGACACGGCCCGTCGAGGCGACCGGCCCGGTGACGGGCACGAAGATCTCGACGCTGCCGTCGGACTGGATCAGGGCCCCGGGCGGCCGATGGGCGCGCCGGCCGAGGTCGCGCACAAACGCCTCCAGCTCGTAGAACGCGGCGCCGACGTCGCCGTCGGCCCGGTCCGTCATCGCCAGGGTCGCGATGGCCTCTGCAGCGAGGGGCCGCACGACGATGTCCGGCTGTTCGGAACCACCGGTGCTCATCTCGACCCTGATGTCGAGTGTCGCGAGGCGCCGGTCGATCTCGCGCCGCTCTCGCTCGAGCTCCCCTCGCCGTCGTTCGAGGGCGGCCCGGAGATCCGCTCCGCCCGAGACCAGCCTGCCGATCTCGGCCAGGCCGAGGCCCATGTCGCGGAGGGCCACGATCCGGCGAAGCTCCGGCAGCTGGGCCGGCGAGTAATAGCGGTAGTCGGTCGCGGGGTCGACCCAGACCGGTCGGAACAGGGCTTGGGCGTCATACGAGCGAAGGACCTTCGCCGAGACGCCCGCCAGCCGCGCGAACGGACCGATCGTGAACATGCCTGAACAATACCCCTTGACCTTCCCCCACGGTCAAGGTTGAGGATGGTCATCCACCCACTTCGGAGGAACCGATGCGCCCCGTCCGGATCGCCGCCCAGCTCCACCCCCAACACGGCGACTACCGCGCTCTCCGCGACGCCGCCATTCGCGCCGAGGAGCTCGGCTACGACATCGTCTACAACTGGGACCACTTCTACCCGCTCGACGGCGACCCCGATGGGCCGCACCTCGAGCCGAAGGTGGCCGCCCTCCGGCGCTGGTGTGCCGAGGTCGGGCGCGACCCTGACGAGATCGAGTCGGGCCTCGGCGTCGAACCGGACGACGTGGAGCGTTTCATGGCCGAGGACGCGCCGGCCTATCTCGAGATGGGCTTCAGCCAGTTCACGCTGGGCTTTACCGGGCCGGCGTGGAACGTCGACGCCGGGCGGTCATGGCTTGCCTGGCGCGACGAGATCAACCGGGGGCGGGCGGCGACCGCC
>JANMPL010000272.1:0-4596 GCA_031369845.1 Chloroflexota bacterium | reverse complement strand
CGCCTTCACGCTCGCGCTCGCCGACGTGCTCGGGCCCGGTGCCGAGATCGTTGCGGTCGATCGCGACGCCGCCGACCTCCGCCGACTTGCCGAGGCGATGGCCGGTCGCTTTCCGGCAACGCGACTCGAAACGGTGACGGTGGATTTCCGCGATCCGATCGCTCTCGGCGAGGGAACGTTCGATGGGCTGCTGGCCGCGAACAGCCTTCACTTTGTTCGCGATCCCGCCGCGGTGATCGATGGTGTTCGGCCGACGCTGCGACCTGGCGCTCGCGTCGTCGTTGTCGAGTACGACAGCGACACCGGCAATCCCTGGGTGCCGCATCCGTTCTCCTTCGCGACATGGCAGGCGATCGCCGCGCGTGCCGGACTCGCGAGCACTCGGCTGGTTGGCCGCCTTCCAAGCCGGTTCCTGGGCGCGATATACGCCGCCTCGAGCGAGTTGGCGGACGGATTCGCCGTGCTACACTCCCGCCCTCACGGCGAGGACCGGGAGGAGTAGCGCTTCCACGGCCATGAAGCGAGCGCGGGACGGTGCGAGCCGCGCGGGACCGGCAGCGTGAACGTCACCCGCGAGCCATGACGGCCGGCGCCCGATAGCGCGCCGAGAGGGCGCCGGAACCGGCCGGCCGCGATGAGCGGCTCGACACCGACGCCGAACCAGCAGGTGGTACCACGACCCCGTTCGTCCGCTGGACGCACGGGTTTGTTGATTCACTGGGGCCGACAGGATGACCGAGACGACCGATACGACGACAAAGGGGCTGCCAAAGGCCTACCGGCCGGCCGACTTCGAGGGCGCGATCTACGAGCGCTGGCTGGCGGCGGATGTCTTCGCGCCCGACGGCGCCGGCTCGCGGGCCGATCCGGACGCGGAGCCCTTCACGATCATCCAGCCGCCGCCGAACATCACCGGCTCGCTGCACCTCGGTCACGCCCAGCGAACCGCGGTCGAGGACCTGATGACCCGCCACGCCCGGATGCTCCGTCGGCCGACGCTGTTCCTGCCCGGCCTCGATCACGCCGGGATCGCGGCCCAGTTCGTCCTCGACCGGATCATCGCCGCCGAGGGCGAGACCCGCCAGTCCCTGGGCCGCGAGCGGTATCTCGAACGGATGTGGCAATTCATCAATGAGACGCGCGAGGTCATGCTCGGCCAGCAGCGGCGGGTCGGCGGATCGTTCGACTGGTCGCGGTTGCGGTTCACGATGGACGAGTTTTCGAGCCGGGCGGTCCGTGAGGCGTTCTTCCGCCTCCACCGCGACGGCCTCGCTTACCGCACGGAAGCGCTCGTCAACTGGTGCCCGGGCTGTCGGACGAGCGTGTCGGACCTCGAGGTGATCCCGACCCCCGAGACCGGCAAGCTCTGGACGATCCGCTACCACCTCATCGACGCGGCCACCGGGCAACCCGATCCCGACGCCACGATCGCCGTCGCGACGACGCGCCCCGAGACGATCCTCGGCGACACCGCGGTCGCCGTCCATCCCGATGATCCACGCTACGGCGATTTCGTCGGCCGGAATGCCCGGATTCCGTTCGTCGAGCGTGACGTGCCGGTGATCGCCGACGACGCCGTCGAGCGCGACTTCGGGACCGGCGCGGTGAAGATCACGCCGGCCCACGACAACGACGACTACGAGATGGGCCGCCGCCACGACCTGCCGATGATCACGGTCCTGGACGACACGGCTGCCGTCACGGGCACCGGTACGCCGTTCGACGGCCTCGACCGGTACGAGGCCCGCGAGCGGATCCTCGCCGACCTCGCCGCGCGCGGCGATCTCGTCGCGGAGCGGCCGCATGAGATGCTGTTCGGGCGCTGCCAGCGCTCCAACGATGTCATCGAGCCCCGGCTCAAGACGCAATGGTTCATCCGGACAGGGCCCCTGGCGGAGCGGGCACTCGCGGCCACCCGGAGCGGTCGGACCCGGATTCTCCCCGAGCACTTCGTGAAGGTCTGGGAGCACTGGCTGACGAACATCCGCGACTGGAACGTGTCCCGCCAGCTCTGGTGGGGTCATCAGATTCCGGCCTGGTACTGCCCGGATGGCCACGCGACCGTCTCCGCCGCGGAGGGCGGTCCATCGGCTTGCGACGTCTGCGGGCGACCCGCGTCAGAGCTGACCCAGGACCCCGACATCTTCGACACCTGGTTCAGCTCCGGCCTGTGGCCCTTCTCGACGCTGGGCTGGCCGGACGACGCGCCCGATTATCGGCGCTTCTACCCGACGTCGGTCATGGAGACGGCTCACGAGATCCTGTTCTTCTGGGTCGCCCGGATGATGATGCTGGGACTCCACCTGACCGACCGGGAGCCCTTCCACACGGTTTACCTGTCGGGCCTGATCCGGGACGCCGAGGGCCTGAAGATGTCGAAGACGAAGGGTAACGTCGTCGACCCACTCGCGGTGATGGAGGAGTCGGGCGCCGATGCGCTCCGGTTCGCCCTCATCCACGGCGCGACGCCGGGACTCGACCAGCGGTTCGGGCCGCGGAAGCTCGAGAGCGCCCGGAACTTCGCCAACAAGCTCTGGAACGCGACGCGGTTCGTCGTTGGGGCCCGGCCGGCGACGATCGAGGCGAATTCGCCCCGACTCCAGCCCAACGCTGCTCATCTCGGAGCGGCCGAGCGCTGGATTCTCTCGCGGGCGGCAGCGACGACGGCCGACGTCGATCGGGCGATGGCCGATTACGCCTTCGGCGATATGACCCGGTCCCTGTTCGACGGCATCTGGTCGGAGTTCTGCGACTGGGGCCTCGAGCTCGCCAAGGTGCGACTCGGCGACGACACACTTCCCGCCGAGGTTCGGGAGGCGACCTGGTGGACGCTCGTCGAAGCGCTCGACACGTACCTACGCCTTCTCCATCCGGTGATGCCGTTCATCACGGAACAGCTCTGGGGCGCGCTGCCACACTGGGCCACGGACCCGGAATTGCTGATCGTCGCCCGATGGCCGGGAGTGGGGGAGCGGGATCTCGCCGCGGAGGCGGAGGTCGATGCGCTGATCGACCTTGTCCGCGCGCTCCGCAACGCCCGGGCCGAAGCCCATGTCGAGCCCGCCAGTTGGCTGCCGGTCGGGGTCGCCGTGCCGGAGGCTCTCGGCCCGGCGTTCGAGGCGCTTCGCCCGGCAATCGAGCGGCTCGCCCGCGCTCGCCCGCTGGAGCGCTACCTGACGCGCGATGCCCTCCATGGGGCGATGCCGGACCACGGCCTGGCGGTCATCGCCGGCGAGGTCGAGGCTGTGATCGGCATCAATGAAGGCAACGCTGCCTCGGCCGATGCCGATCGCGCCCGGCTCGAGATGGAGCTCGCCGACGCGGAGGGCTTCCTGGACGCGGCCCGCGGCCGGCTCTCGAACGAGGCGTTCACGTCCAAGGCTCCGCCGCAGGTCGTCGAGGGTGCCCGCGCCCGCGAGGCGGAACTGGCCGACCAAGTCGAGCGGCTTCGGGAGCGCCTGGGTCGCTGAGGGCTTGGCCGCGGCGCCTCGCCCCGCTGGTCGCCCGGATTCTCGCCCGACGATCACGTGCGACGAGTTGGACCTGTTCGCCGCCCGTTTCGGAGGCTTCGGTCGCCGATTCGGGCCGATCTGGCACGCCCGGCGAGCCAAACGCGCAATTCAGGCGCCAAGAGCGACATGGCTCGTCGGATGTGCTCGCCCCGGGAGAATCCGAGGGCGGAGCGACCCCATCTCAGGGTCCCGGGCCGTCTGCCTCCTTCTTGTCCGCCCGATGAGGGGTCGAGGACCGCACGATGAGCTCGGTCGAGAGCAGGGTCCGGTCCGGAACTGGCCGGCCTGCGACTCGTTCGAGCAGGGCCGTACCCGCCGCGATACCGAGGTCGTATGCGGGCAGGCGAACGGTCGTAAGTGGGGGATCGAAGAACGCCGTTAGTTCGATGTCGTCGAACCCGACGATGGAGATGTCATCTGGCACGCGCAGGCCGGCCTCGCGGATTGCCGCGATCGCTCCGAAGGCGACGACGTCACTGGCGACGAAGACGGCTTCGATCGGGCCCTGGGAAAGGAGCAGTGCCATCGCCCGGCGGCCGCTGCCGGCATCGAAGGACGCGTGAGCGATCAGCCGTTCGTCGAACGGCAGCCCCGCGGCCTCGAGGGCGGCGCGATATCCGTCGAGGCGCTGCTGAGCGGCGGTGTAGGTCAGTGGCGCATTCGTGATGCAGGCGATCTGCCGCCAGCCGAGGTCGATGAGATGCTCGACCGCCCGCATCGCACCGCTGACGTTGTCGATGTCGACACTTGGCGCCTCGAGTCCCGGGAGCCAGCCCTGGAGGACGATCGGGAAGCCGTCATGGGCGAGCCTGAGGAGATCCTCGTCGTCGAAGCGCGGTCCGGAGACGACGATCCCGTCAGCATGCTAGGCCCGGAGCAACGAATCGTACGAGCCATTGACCGGGTCGAGCGGCTCGACCATGACCCGGAAGCCCGCCGTTCGGGCGGCGGAGGCGAGTCCGCTCAGGGTCTCGGCGAGGGCAGCATCGCCCGCGACCTGCTCGGCGGACTGGCGGAGGACGAAGCCCAGGATGTGGCTCTAGCCTACGGGGCTTTGCGCACCCCGCATTTTTACCTCTTTGAC
>JANMPL010000248.1:0-6565 GCA_031369845.1 Chloroflexota bacterium | reverse complement strand
CGAGGCCGCGGGCGTTCGCCCGCTCCATCACGTCAGGCCGCACGCCGTGGGCCCGGATGACGACCGCCGCCCCGTGATCGACGTCGTCGAGCGTCTCGACGGTCCGGATGCCCATCGACTGGAGGTCCGACACGACGCCTTCGTTGTGGACGACCTGGCCCAGGGTATGCGTCAGCTTGCCGGCTGCCGACGACTCCTTGGCCTTGTCGATCGCCTCGCGCACGCCGTAACAGAAGCCGGTGCGCTTCGCGATCTTGATCGTTTCAACGGTTCCCATGTCGGCTCAAGTATCGCATGAGGGTTCCGAATACCCGCGTTGTCCCCACGGCGATCGACCCGGACTGCCAGTCCGCCTTTCCTCGGTGGACGCCCGATCGCCAGTGTTCTCGTGCGCGAATCGGGACCGGGAGTCGCGATCGAGGGCCGAATCGCGTGAGACGGGGCCTCGTGAGCGGGTTCGGCAAGGAAAGGCGGACTCAGGGTCCGCTTTCGGCCGCGTCTGCGTAGGGTCCGCGTTGGCGCGGCGGCAGCTCCGCGGCGATCCGGCGCATGATCAGATCCGTCGCCGCTGCCTTGGCTGACTTGCGGTCGAGGCCCTCGGGCAGCTCGTCGGCCGGCCGGAACGGGCGCCCGATCCGCATCGTGGCGTGGCCCCCGAAGCGTGGGAGAGTGCGACCCTTCGGCCAGACCCGATCCGTGTTCGCTATCCCGATCGGGACGATCTGCGCGCCGCTCCGCAGCGCGATCATCGCGAGGCCATCCTTCGGCGTCTGGAGCTCACCCGTAGGGCTGCGGGTGCCCTCCGGAAAGATCATCAGGACGTGGCCCTCCTCGAGCACGCGTTCGGCGAGCCGGAAGGCGTCCACGTCCGCCGAAGACCGGTCGACCGGATGGACGCCGCCGTTGCGGAATACCCAGCCCACGATCGGCCAGTCGAACATCTCCTTCTTGCCGAGCCAGTGGATCCTCCGGCCGAGGCGCTCCGTCAGCCATGCCCCGAGGATCACGGCGTCGGCGTTCGAGGCGTGATTTGCGGCGAGGATGACGGGGCCATCCTTGGGAATCTCGTCGATCGCCCCCTCGACCCGGACCCGTGTGATGGCCCGGGCGATCGTCCGGGCGCCGAGGGCAACCGACCGGATGAGGGGCGTCAGGTGGCCGTCGAGCCGTTCCGGTGCCGGCGGCGCCGCGATGTCGTTCATGATCGTGCCGCCGGCGTCATTCCGGCCCGCTGCTCCGCATCGCGGATCGCATTCGCGACTGCCGCGACCGTCTCCTCGAAGCGGTTGCCGTCAGTAACGATATGGATCGCGTCTTCAGCCGGCCGGAGCGGGGCGACGGTCCGGTTGCGGTCGAGGTCGTCGCGACGCCGGAGCTGGTCGAGGATTGCCAAGGCGTCCGCACTGTCTGGGGCCAGACCCCGCTCCGCTGCCCGTCGGCGCGCCCGCACCTCCGCGGATGCGTCGAGGAAGATCTTGAGGTCGGCATCCGGCAACACGACCGTCCCGATGTCGCGGCCGGCCATGATGATCCCGCCAGGAGCCGACGCGAGTGCGCGCTGGCGCTCGAGCAGCGCCTCCCGGAGCTCCGGCACGCGCGAGACCGCCGAGACCGCCTCGTCGACGGCCGGCGTGTGGACGTCGTCGGTGACGTCCTTGCCGTCGACCGTGACATGGGCGAGCCGGCCGTTATCGTCAGGGGCGAGTTCGATCTCCGACGTAAGGGCGACGAGGGGCGCGGGGTCGCCGTCAGCCGGGACGCCGCGTTGCAGCGCGAGCCAGGTCGCGGCGCGGTACAGCAGTCCGGTATCGCAGAAGCGGTAGCCGAGCTCGACGGCGGCCGCGGCGCCGACGCTGCTTTTGCCGGACGAGGCGGGCCCATCGAGGGCCACGACGAGCTGCGGACCAACTGAGAGGCTCACACCAGCGAGGATAGCCGAGTCGCTGTCGCGCCCAGCCTCAGCGTCGGCGCGGCTTCAATGCCTCGTCGCGCGGCTTCGGCGTGTCGTCGCGCGACCGGCCCGCGCCGGATCCGAGGCCGCGCACCTCAGGGGCCTTGAGTGGCCGGGTCCGCCCGCTGTGGAGGCCGTCGATCCGGACGGGACCGATCCGGACGCGGACGAGCCGCTCGATCGGTACGCCGATCGCACCGAACATCCGGCGGAGCTGGCGCTTCCATCCCTGGCGCAGCGTGGCGCGGTACCAATACAGATCGCCCGGATTCGGGTCCAGCAGTTCGACGAGACGACGCGTCTCGACGTCGGTCATGGCTCGGAGGTGGAACAGCGTGGCGAGTCCTTCGTCGAGCGCGATGCCGGCCTCGAGGGTCTGCCGCTGGTCGCCGCCGAGCGGCACGCCGACGCCGATCGCGTACTCACGCTCCACGCCGAAGCGCGGATGAAGCACCCGCTCGGACCAGTCGCCGTCGTTCGTCAGGACCAGGAGCCCCTCGGAGTCCTGGTCGAGCCGCCCGACCGGAAACAGGCGGGCGTTGTCCGGCACGAGGGCAGTCGGCAGGAGGTCGAGAACCGTCGTCGCGGCGTGGCGGTCCCGCGTCGTCGACGTCACGCCGGCCGGTTTGTGGAGCAGGAGATAGGTCGTTCGCGCCGCCGAACCGATCGGGAGGCCGTCGACCTCGATGATCGCGCTGTTCGCCTCGACCTGTTGGCCGAGCGTCGCGCGGCGGCCGTCGACCGTGACACGACCGGCAGCGATCAGGTCCTCGCTCGCTCGGCGGCTGGCGACGCCTGCGGCTGCCAGGACCTTCTGGAGTCGCTCGGGCGGCATCAGTCGTGCCCGGAAGCGGAGGCGTCAGCCGGTTCGTCCCGGATCGGGTCGGTCGCCACGGCGACCCCGCCCTCTTCGGCAAGCCGCGCGGCGACGTCGGCGTCCAGCGGCGGCAACTCCTCCAGGCTCGTCAGCCCGAATCGCTCCAAGAACTCGAAGCCCGTGCCATACAGGAATGGCCGGCCAGGCGCATCCGATCGGCCAAGCTCGACGACAAGACGCCGGTGGAGCAGGGTCCGGATCGTGTAGTCGGAGTCGACACCGCGGATCCGCTCGATCGCCGACTTCGCGACGGGCTGGCGATACGCCACGATCGCGAGCGTCTCGAGGGATGCGGGCGAGAGGCGGATTACATCGGCGCCGACATACCGCGCGATGAGAGCACCCGCTTCAGGCGCGGTCGCCAGTTCGACACGATCGCCGGCGAGGACGAGACGGATCCCCCGCCGGCGGAGCGATACCTCGAGGTCGCCGAGCCGCGCGTCGACGGTCGCCCGATCGACCCCCGCGAGCGCGGCGATCTCGCGCCGCCCGAGGGGCCGCTCGGCGACGAACAGCAGCGCTTCGAGCTGGGCCTCCGTCAGTTCGCCCGTTTCCGCCTCGACCGCGACGACGGTGGGCTCCGTCCCGTTGGGCTGGGTGCCGTTCGTGTCGGTCACGAGAACGACTCCAGGGTTTCGTCGAGCGGCTCGTCCGCCCCGGCGGCACCGGCGACGCCCCGTTCGTCTGGTGTCGTCGCCCGGGCGACGATCGGTCCCCCCGGAACCACCTGGCTCACGACGATCTCGCGCCGCTTCATCAGCTCGAGCATCGCCAGGAACGTGACGGCGACCACGACCCGGTCGCGGACGTCGCGCAGGAGCTCCTGGAGCACGACAGGGCCCGCGCCGGCCAGCCGAATCGCCTCTCGGATGATGGCCGCACGTTCCCCGAGCGTGATCGTCCGGGCGATGACCTCCGGGGGTAGCTCCGGCGGCGGGGCGAGCCGGACGAGACCATCGAGCGCCCCGACGAGCAGGCCCGGGTCGAGCGCCGGGAGGTCGGCCGGACGCGCTCCGGCAAGAGCTGCCGCAGCGGCAGCCGACGGCTCGCGCCTGAACAGCCCGACGCGCGCCTCGGCCTCGGCCTGGGGCCGCAGGCCCGCGTCGCGGTGGGCGCGGTACAGAATGAGGCGCGCCCGAAGCTCCGCCTCGGGGTCGGGCTCGTCCTCGGGGAGCATCCCCGGCGCCAGCTCGACCCGTCGCGGCAGCATCGCCCGGCTCTTGATGAGGATGAGTTGGCTCGCGACCGCCACGAACGAGCTGATGTTGCCGAGCCGATCGGCCTCGAGCGACGCGAGGGCGTCGAGATACGCGTCGGCCAGGGCACCGAGCGGCACCGTCAGGACGTCGAGCTGGCGAGCCTCGATGAGCGCGAGCAGGAGTGCCAGCGGCCCCTCGAACTCAGCGACCTGGACGCGGGTTGCCGCCTCCGGCCGGCGGCCCTCGCCAAAGACCACGGCGGGACCGGTCGCGACGGTCGCGGCGGCGGTCGCTGTCGCGGTCGGTGGAGCCTCGAAGGTCATCAGTTCGCCTCGTCGGCCAGCCGCAACCGCTCGCCGGCGTCACCGTCCCGTGGCGCGTCCTGGTATCGGATCAGCTCGACCGTCCGCGCGGTGCAACCGGCGGCCGCCGCGAGTCCTGCCGACGCCTCAGCGTGTTCCCGCAACCGTGTGAGCGCGCTCTTGAAACCCGGTAATGCGCCGGCGACCCGCCAGATCCACGATCCGTACTCCTGGCCCAGCGAATGCGCAACGCGCGGCCACAGGCCCGTGTCGCCCTTGCCGGCGTCGTGGAGGAGCCCTGCGAGCAGCAGCTCCTCGTCGAGCTGACCCTCGTCGCGGAGCGTTGTGACGACGTCGAGCCCATGTCGGCGATCGGCGACGTGCATCGTATCGAACAGGGCCAGCTGGGTTGGGGTCAGCCAGGCCTGCAGGGCGGCTCGCTCGGATGCCTCGATCTGAGCGCGTCGGTGCGCGCGGAACTGGCGAACCTTAGATCCCCAGAAGGACGTTCGCGACATTCTGAATCACGATGCTGAGCACACCCCGGAGGGCGAAGATGATGACGATGAGGATCAGGAATCCATACTGCTGAAGAACAGGACGCCACTGGTAGGCCTGCTGCGGCGACAAGAAGCGCCACAGGAGATTCGATCCGTCGAGGGGAGGGATGGGCAGCATATTGAAGATGGCCAGGGCGACGTTGAAGACGACGAAGTAGTAGAGCAATTCGTAGACAAGCTGCGGGAGATCGGCGTTGGCCGCGTCAAGGATTCGGAACGCCACCGCGGCGATGCTCGCCATCACGAGGTTCGATGCCGGTCCCGCGAGCGCGACGAGGACCTCGCCGTTGCGCCGGTCGCGCAGATTCGACGGGTTGACCGGCGTTGGTTTCGCCCAGCCGAAGATCAGCCCGCCAGGCAGAAGCGCCGTGATGACGAGGAAGAGCCCGCCGATCGGGTCGAAATGCACGACGGGATTGAGCGTCAGCCTGCCGAACATTTTGGCCGTGCCGTCCCCGAGGCGGTACGCGACATAGGCATGCGCGAACTCATGGACGGGGAATGCAACGAGCAGGAAGATGGCGATCAGGATGATCGTGCTGGTGTCGATGGCCACGTGTGCCTCTGGAGCGGTGGGGAGAAGGCGCTAATCGTACCCGGGCCGCCGGTCCCCGCCCCGGGCGGGCGTCCCGGCAGCGGGCAGCGTCGGTCAGAGGCGCCGGAGCAGGTCGGCCTTCTTCGCCTCGTACTCCTCGGGGCTGATCGCGCCGCGATCGCGGAGATCGGCGAGGCTGGCGAGCGTGCGGGTCAGCTCGTCGGGGGTCATCTCGGCATGGTGAGGCGCCTCGGGCGGTGGCGCAGAGCTCTGTGCCGGGGCCGCCGCCGGGGCAGCACCAGACGGCGGCCCGGACGAAGCCCGCAGCGGTGGTGACGGCAGCGGCCGCGCCCCGGAGAGCTCGAGCTCCAGCTCGTGCTTTGCCTCCAACATCGCCCTCTTGAAGTTGTCGGCGTCCTTCAGCATCCGGAGGCGCGAGATCCCGGTTTCGGATGCGGTCAGGATGTCGAGGTCCCCGAAGCCGAACATCCGGCCGAAGAGCGATTGGGTCAGGACGGCGTCATTGATCTTTTCGAGCGAGCTGTCGAGGACCCGCTTGTTGAGGACGCCTTCGAGTTGCAGGACTCGACGTGTCGTGACCACGAACTCTTCGTTCACCCAGCGGAGGATCTGCCAACCGATGTAGGCGAGCCCGCCGAGAACGAGGGCGACGATGACCCAGCCGAGGATGTCCCGGAACCCACTCTGACCGAGGCTCGTGCTCAGGATTGCCAGCACGATCGCGGCGGCGATCGCCAGGATCCCGTAGCGCGCGTCTGCGACGAGCACGAACCAGTGCTGATGTTCGCTCCGCAGCACCCGTTCCCCCGACGCGAGCTTGCTGTCGATGTAGGCCATTCGGGCGGTGCCTCCACTCAGGCCCGCGGGTGAGCGCGAGCGTAGACCTCTCGGACCCGTTCGCCGGTCAGGTGCGTGTACAGCTGGGTCGTGCTGATACTCGCATGTCCGAGCAACTCCTGGACGATCCTCAGGTCGGCCCCGCCCTCGAGGAGGTGGGTCGCAAACGAGTGCCGCAGGGTGTGGGGGCTGATCCGATCGCTGAGCCCGGCCGTCCGGGCGGCGGCCTTGACGACGCCGAACCCCTGCTGCCGGGCGAGCCGACCACCGCGGTCACCCAGGA
>JANMPL010000235.1:0-10626 GCA_031369845.1 Chloroflexota bacterium | reverse complement strand
GCCTGCTCGAGGCGACGATCGACAAGGCGGAGGACGTCGCCAACATCATCGAGCGGATCACGATCAAGCACGCCTGACCCGGCGACCCGGGCGTACGTGAAACGGCCCTCGCGAATGCCGCGAGGGCCGTTGTAGTTGTTGGACCGGCCGGCGATCGCCGGGCTGTCGTGGTCAGCCTGCTGGGGTGAGCCAGACCGGGTACTCGCGCACAAGGATCGGGCTGCCGTCCTTGGCCGAACCGGCCCAGGCCCTGAGCACGCCCCACTGCGCCTTCGGAACGTCGTAGCGGACGGTCGCTTCGAACGCGCCGCTCTCGCACATGCAGGCTGCCATCACCTGCTGGTCGGCGATCGACTTGCCGGCGCCATCGAGGAGCGTGATCCGGAAGGTCGCCTCGAATACGCCCTGCGCCGAACCCGTCACCCGCCCGGGGTTGCCGAGGGCCGCGCCGTACGCGGGCCGGTCAACGAAGATCCCGGGCAGCAGGTCAAGGTAGTCGGCACGGGCCACGGGACCGTCGAGGACGATGCCCTCGCTCCCGAAGACCGTCACAGTCCGGCCCTCGATCTGGAAGACCACCGACTTGACCGTCGAGAACTGGGTCAGCGTGTAGACGACCTGGCCGAGGCGGATGTTCGCCGACGCGCTGCCGCCACCCGACTCGAACTCGCTCGAGAAATCAACGGTCGCGACCTTGTCCTTGATCGTGAGACCGAGCAGGCGCGTCCCGGCGGGGACGGCGGAGCTCATCGCGCCGCCTTCGGTCTCTGTCGGTCCAGAAAGGAGGGCCGCGATCGCCGCTCTGGCGACGGCCGTCGTCGCAGCAACCTCACGCAGGACCGGGACGAGGCCTGAACTGCCGGGGACGCTCTCGTAGTAGAAGTAGGCTCGGACGATCGTCGTCCCCTCGGCCGGCGTGGGCGTCGGCGAGCTCGACGGCCCGCCTGACGGCGGCGGTGACGATTCGGACGGGCCAGGCGTCACGTCGGGATCGGTCGGGCCGGCGGACGGCGAGGCCGTCCGTGAGGCCGACGGAACCGGGCCGAGCGTGCCGGTCGCACTGCTGCAGGCGACAAACAGCGTGGCGAGGACGATGATGAGGAATGGGCGGCCGGTGGGCTTCATCGGTGAGGCTCCTGTGGGAGAAGTGGTTGGTCTCGACGTTCGTCCCGCTCGGTCGCACCACCATCGCCGGCGCGTAACGATCCGGTCACAGGCAGCAGAAGCTCGATCCGGAGACCGCCCTCGGGCCGGTTGGTCGCACGGAGCTCACCACCCAGGAGCGCCGCATGCTCGGCCGCGATCGCGAGGCCCAGGCCGCTGCTGCCGCCGTGGCGTGACGGATCGGCCTTGTAGAAGCGCTCGAACACCCTCTCCAACCGGTCCTCATCCACGCCGGGACCGGCGTCTTCCACGGCGATGAGGATCGCGTCACGGGTTACCTCGAGGCGGACCTCGACCGGCGACCCGGGGGCATGCTCCCTGGCGTTGTCGAGCAGATTGCCGACGATCCGCTCCAGCCGGCGAGGATCCGTCTCAACGACGACTGAGCCGTTCGGAACGGTAAGACGGGCTTCCGGCAGGCGATTGGCGACGACGGTCTCGAGCACGCGGACGAGATCGACGGACTGGGCGGCGACCTGTTCCGCGTTAGCGTCGAAGCGCGAGACCTCCATCAGATCATCAACGAGGATCCGCAGTCGGGCGACGTCAGCGACGAGGAGCTCACCGGCGCGGCGGCTCCCCGCCGGCAGCGAGTCGAGGTCGTCGCGCAGGATGGAGGCTTCGGCGACGAGGGCACTGAGCGGCGTCCTCAGCTCGTGGGCGACGTCGGCGACGAAGCGCCGATTCTGGCCCTGCGCCGCCTCCAGGCGCCCGATCGTCTCTTCGAGGGCCGCCGCCATCCGGTTGAACCGGTCCGCCCAAGCACCGAACTCGTCACCGGACGTCACGGCGACGCGCGCGGAGAGATCCCCCCGCTCGATGCGCTCCGCCGCGCGAGACGCCTCTTCGACGGGGGCGAGGACGCCCCGGGCCACGAAGCGGGCGGCGAGCAGCGCAAGGCCAACGAGCACGAGGGCCCCAACGCCGAGCGCGAGCCGGAGCTGCTCGAGGGTCGACTCGATCGTGCTCGCGTCACGGATGAAGTAGAAGGCAGGACCGGACGGCGGGAGGCGCCCGCCGACAAGGAGTGAAGGCCGGTCGGCGAGCCTGGTCCACTCGTACGAGAGCTGGCCCGACGCAACGGCATCGCGAAGCGCGGGCGACAGCTGCGCGAGGCTGAGGCCTTCCTTCGAGATGAACGGCTTGCCGGGACTGAAGTCGACGATCGTCTCGACGCCGCGGCCCTTGAACGTATCGACGAGCCGGCTGCCGACCATGCCCTCGAGGGTCGGTTCGGTGAGGCGGTCAGGGATCGTTGTCGACAGATCGAACCGGGCCTGAAACACGGCGTCGTCGAGTGCCTGCTGGTGAATGCGTGAATCGACGAAGGCATACGCCCCTATGCCGAGAATCGCACCCGTCAGGACGACGAGCGCGACGATCGTGAGCGTCAGGCGGGCGCGGACGCCTCGGAGCACCGGTTGCGGCCGCCTCAGCGGACGGCCTTGTAGCCGGCACCGCGGACGGTGACGACGAGCTCCGGGGCCGCGGAATCGGTCTCGATCTTCGCCCGGAGGCGCTGGATCGCGACGTCGACGAGGCGCGAATCGCCCAGGTAGTCGTAGCCCCAGATCCGATCGAGAAGGACGTCGCGACTCAGGACCTGGCCGGGGTGGCGCGTCAGCTCAGTGAGGAGGTCGAACTCAGTGCGCGTGAGCGGGATGTCGCGGCCGTCGCGTTCGGCCGTCCGACCGCCGACGTCGATCGTGACCGGGCCCAGATGGAGCCGGTCGCCTTCCTCGGGGAGCCGGCCTGCCCGCCGGAGCGCAGCACGCACGCGAGCGACGAGCTCGGGCACCTCGAACGGCTTCTTGACGTAGTCGTCGGCGCCCGCTTCGAGGCCGACCACGACGTCGATCGTGTCGGCGCGGGCGGTGAGCATGACGATCGGGATCGTGGATGTCCGGCGAATTGCCCGGCAGACTTCGAGGCCGTCCATGCGCGGCAGCATCACGTCGAGCAGGATGAGGTCGAAGGGCTCGGCGGCGAACCGCTCGATGCCCTCGCGCCCGTCGGACGCGGTCGTGACGGTGAAGCCCGCGTTACGCAGGCCGATCGCCGTCACCTCGCGAATCGACGGGTCATCCTCGACGAGCAGGATCCGGGCGTCCAAAGGTTCCCTCGTGCGCAGGCCATCTCGGCCGTCCCGGCGGCAGTATGCCAGTCGGCGGAGACGCGATCGGTTGCCCGATCAGCCGTCGCGCTGCCGGGACAGACGCTCGCCCGGCATGAAGGTCGGGCGCTCCGAGCGATGCTGACCGGGCCCATGACCCGTGGCCGAGGGCCGGTTCGGGCCCGGTCGACCGAATTGCGGCCGGCCCTGCTGCGGCCGGCCCTGCTGCGGTCGGCCCTGCGGCGGTCGGCCCTGCGGCGGTCGAGGCCCACGAAAGCCTGCCGGCGCATTGCCGATGCCGACTGGCGCGGGACCGCGGTGCGGCCCAGCCTGACCCGGATGCGACGGTGCGCCGGCTGGGCGTCCGACCGCCGTTCCGGGGCGATGAGCGTCCCGCTGCGGGCGAGCACGCCCGGGATCGGTCCGACCCGGGCCGAGATTCGGCCGCCCGGCACCGAAGTTCGGTCGGCCACCGCGTGCGCCCATCGGGCGGCCCTGCCCGCCCTGGGAGCGCTGGCGGATCGGCTCCGGCCGGTTCGATCGATCCGGCTCGAACCCCGGGATGACTTCGGCCGGCACCCGGTGGCCGAGGAGCGACTCGATCTCACGAAGGAGTGGCCACTCGTCGACGCAGACCAGGGAAATGGCGTCGCCGGTCGATCCGGCCCGTCCGGTCCGGCCGATTCGGTGGATGTAGTCCTCGGCGACCATCGGCAGCTCGTAGTTGACGACGTGCGGCAGCTCTTCGATGTCAAGGCCGCGCGAGGCGACTTCGGTGGCGACGAGGATGGACGCGCGGCCCGCCTTGAAGTCGTCGAGCGCACGGACACGCTGGCCCTGGCTCTTGTTGCCGTGGATCGCAGTTGCGGCGATGCCGTCTCGGGCGAGCTGCTCGGCGAGCCGGTTCGCACCGTGCTTCGTCCGGGTGAAGACGAGCGCCTGCTCGACACGGCCGCTCTTGACGAGGTGGGTCAGCAGCTCGCGCTTGCGCTCCCGATCGACCGGCAGGACGAGCTGCGAGACGAGGGCGATCGCGCTGTTCCGAGGCGTGACCTGGACGGTCGCCGGGCGATCGAGGAGACCACCGGCGAGACGCCGAATCTCGTCGGAGAACGTGGCCGAGAAGAGCAGGTTCTGACGCTTCCCGGGAAGGAGATCGAGGATCTTGCGGATGTCGCGAATGAAGCCCATGTCGAGCATGCGATCGGCCTCGTCGAGGACGAGCACCTCGACCTGCGAGTGGTCGATCGTCCGCTGACCGGCGTGGTCGAGCAGGCGGCCGGGGGTGGCCACCACGACCGATGGGCCGGCGCGAAGGGCGCGGACCTGCGGCTCGAAGCCGACGCCGCCGTAGATCGCGGTCGAGCGGACGCGGCGATGAGCGCCGTACGTTCGGAAGCTCTCCTCGACCTGGAGGGCGAGCTCGCGGGTCGGCGTCAGGACCAGGACGCGAACCGGTGGCCGGGTCGCGTCGCGAGGGTCGCGGGAGGGCGCAGCAGCGCCGACGGCATGGGTGTCGTTCAGCCGCTGGAGGATCGGCAGGACGAACGCAGCCGTCTTGCCGGTGCCGGTCTGGGCGCCGGCGAGCAGGTCCCGGCCGGCCAGCACGAGTGGGATTGCCTCTGCCTGAACGGGGGTGGGCTCTGTATAGCCCTGGTCCGCGACAGCGCGGAGGAGCTCGGGCGCGAGCCCGAGGGTATCGAAGGACATTGAAGCATCAGCTCCTGAGGGCCCTCCCGCGTCGTTCTGCGGGGCCCGGTCAGGGCGATGGTTGGATCGGGATCAGCGGTTTGGACCGGGGCGCTGACCGGAGCGCCCATCGAACACGAGACCCAAATTGTACTCGACGCAACGATCCGACGCGAACAGGGGGCCGATCCGGGAGCCTAGGCGCCCGTGCGTGCTTTCGGCCGGACGGGCACAGGGCGCTCGAGGAGGACCTCCCGCCACGGTCCGAGGAGACGCTCGAGCTCCGCCGGCTTGAACGCGTGGCGGAGGACGAGGCCGTGCATTGCCCGGGCCAGCGAGCGTCGAGCGATCGCCGGCGCCGGATCGCCGACGATCGCCGCGGCATCGTTCTGGGCGAGCGACGAGGAGACCCGCAGTGCGTCGTCGTCCTGGGCGGACAGGCCGGCGGGCCACGGCAGATCGGCGCGGAGGCCGCCCGGGGCAGCCGTGCGAGGCCGGGTCGCCTCGACGACGAGCTGGGCGCGCTGGCCGGGCGGCATCGCCCGGAGACGGGCGAGGGCCGCGGACACGGCGGCGGTATTCGGGCCGTATCGGGGCTGGTCGACGGCCGCCTCCCAGCCGCGAGCGAGGCGCTCGCGGACGCGCTCTCGGAACGGCTCGGACAGATGCTCGTCGAGGAATGGACCCAGGATGATCTCGTGGGCGTAGGCGACGATCGCGTCGCGCGTGGCCGCGTCCCAGCGCGAGGCGGACGGAAGGGCCGTCAGCACCCGACGCTCCACGGCCTCGACCGCGGCCAACCGGTCCGGCGAGAGGAAGCGGGCGATCGTCGCGACAAACGCGATCGGCGGCGACTCCGCGAGAGCCAGCCGATCCAGCTCGTCCCGCGTCAGCCTGCCGATCCGGGTGATGTGGCGCGCGAGCGCCTCGGCCGGTTCCGCCGGCCGCCTCGGCCGCATCGGTACCGAGCGGACGGACCTCCCGGCTCGACCGCGGAGGTCCGTTGGCTGGCTGCTCCGGCGACGACCCGCGTGGCGCTCGCGATCGTAGCGCTCGCGCAGGGTCGGATCTGACAACCAGTCATGGGCGACGTTGATCCGCTTGGCGACGTCATCGGCATCGGCTCCCGCGACATCCGGATGGTGGCGCTTGAGGAGCGCTCGCCACGCGATCTCGATCGCCTCGGGGCTGCAATCGACGGGGAGTTCAAGGCGTGCATAGAGATCGTCGCGCGGCAGCATCGGGCGGGGTGGCATGTCGCCTTCAATCGTACCGGCGCGCGCGCCGATCAGGCCGGGACGATCCCCTCGCCGCGGATGAGGGCCTCGACTTCGTCGATGGACCGGGTGGCCCGTTCGCCGGTCGCGCGTTCTGTCACCTCGAGGCCGCCGGCGGCGAGGGAGCGCGGCGAGACGGTCAGGATCCAGGGCATCCCGAGCAGCTCCGCATCGGTGAACTTCACGCCTGGCGACTCGTCCCGATCGTCGTAGAGAATCTCGCGGCCTGCCTCGAGTGACAGCTCGTGGAGGCGATCCGCGATTTCGGCGACCTTCGGGTCGCGATTCGCACCGATCGCTACCAGGTGCGCGGCGTACGGGGCAACTTCCTCCGGCCAGATGATTCCCTTCTCGTCGTGGTGGGCCTCGACGACGCAAGCGACGTTCCGGCCGATGCCGATCCCATACGAGCCCATGATGATCGGGTGCTCGCGGCCGTCCTCGCCGAGATACGTCGCCCCGGCGGCATCAGTGAACTTGGTCCCGAGCTTGAAGATGTTGCCGACCTCGATCCCGTTGGCCAGCTTGACCGGCGACCCGCAAACCGGACAGGGGTCGCCTTCCTGGACGTTCGTGATGTCGGCGGTGACGTCCGCCGTGAAGTCGCGCCCGACGTTCACGTTCCGGAAGTGGTACCCCTCGCGATTCGCGCCCGCGACGAGGTTTGGTGACCGTGCGACGAGCTCGTCGACCACGACAAGCGTGCCGCGGGCACCAATCGGCGAGCCGTAGCCGGGCTCCATCCCCGCGGCCTTGATCTCCTCGACCGTCGCTGGCCGCAGGCCCGTCGTGGCACCCGCCGCGTTCGCGAGCTTCGTCTCGTTGACCTCGTGGTCGCCGCGCACGATCGCGGTTACGAGCCGGCCGTCGCCGGCGACGAAGAAGGCGGCCTTCGCCGTCCGCTCCTCCCCGATGCCCAGGAAGGCCGCGAGCGTGGCGATGGTCGTCGTCCCAGGCGTCGCGATTTCCTCGCGTGGCAGTTGTTCCTCGGCAGCCGGTTCGGGGCGCGGCGTCCGCGCAACCTGCCGGTTCGCCGCGTAGCCGCAGGCGTCGCACAGGACGAGGACGTCCTCGCCGGCCGGGTTGAGGACCATGAACTCGTGGGCCTGGCTGCCGCCCATGATTCCGACATCGCTCGCCACGATCTTCGTCTCGAGCCCGAGGCGCTCGAAGATCCGGATGTACGCGCCCTTCTGCGCCTCGTAGCTGGCATCGAGGCCCGCCTCGTCGCGATCGCAGCTATAGGCATCCTTCATGACGAACTCGCGCACGCGAATGAGGCCGCCCCTGGCCCGTGGCTCGTCGCGCCACTTCGTCTGGAAGTGGTAGAGCATCACAGGCAGCTGGCGGTACGACTTGATCACGTCGGCCAGGAGCAGCCCGATGACCTCCTCGTGAGTCATCGCGAGGACCATGTCCCGGCCATTGCGGTCCTTGAACCGCGTCAGTTCGGGCCCGATCGCGTCGTAGCGACCGCTGGCCCTCCAGATGTCGGCCGGGTGGACGACCGGCATCTCGATCTCCTGGCTGCCGATGCGGTCCATCTCCTCGCGGATGATCTGCTCGACACGCGTGTTGACCCGGAATCCGAGCGGAAGCAGCGAGTAGATCCCGGATCCGAGCTGCCGGACGTAGCCGGCCCGGACGAGCAGCCGGTGAGACGCCATCTCCGCGTCGGCGGGATCGTCGCGGAGCGAGGTGAAGAAGAGCTGGCTCAGGCGCATGGCGGGAAGAATAGCCGCCGCGTGGCCTGCTAGCCTTTCGGCCGTGCCGGACAACCTGACCCCGTTGCTCCTCGTGGTTCTCGGGCTCGCTGTCCTCTTCGACTACATCAACGGCTTCCACGACACGGCCAACGCGATCGCGACGTCGGTGTCGACGCGGGCACTCAAGCCGGAACACGCGATTCTCATGTCGGCGACGGCGAACTTCGTCGGGGCGTTGACCGGGACAGCGGTCGCCAAGACGATCGCTTCCGGACTGGCGACGACACCCGATGGAGCCGCCGGCCAGACGATCGTGGCCGCCGCCCTGATCGGCGCGACGGCCTGGAACCTGCTCACGTGGCGGCTCGGCATTCCGAGCTCCTCCAGCCACGCGTTGATCGGGGGCCTGCTTGGTGCGGTCGTCGTTTCAGTCGGCGCGGAGGCCATCAAGCTCGATGGCGTGCGCGACAAGGTCCTCGTTCCCCTCGTGCTTTCGCCGGTCCTCGGCATCACGATCGGGTTCCTTTTCATGGTCGTCCTGCTGAATGTGTTCCAACACGCCAACCCGCGCCGGCTCAACGAACGATTTCGGCGACTCCAGGTCCTGTCGGCCGCTTACATGGCCTTCAGCCATGGATCGAACGACGCGCAGAAGACGATGGGCATCATGACCCTCGCGCTGCTCTCGGCCGGTGTCATCCCGAACGCCGACATTCCACTCTGGGTAATCCTCCTCGCGGCGACGGCGATCTCGTTCGGGACCGCGGCCGGCGGCTGGCGGATCATCCGGACGATGGGTCAGAAGGTCGTCAAGCTCGATCCGGTCCACGGCTTCGCGGCCGAGACAACGGCGGCCACGATCATCTTCGCCGCGTCCCATTTCGGAATGCCGGTCTCCACGACCCACGTCATCTCGAGCGCGATCATGGGAGTCGGGGCGAGCGAACGTCTCTCCGCAGTTCGCTGGGGAGTGGCCGGCAACATCATCATTGCCTGGATCGTGACGATCCCAGCCTCAGGCCTGGCGGCCGCGCTCGCGTTCTTCGTCCTCAACGTATTCCTCTAGCGGCGCGCCCGCTCTAGCGGCCATCCCCGCTCGGCGCCGGGTCCCCGCAACGAACCGAGCCACGTTGCCCAGGGCGGCCGAGCCACGCCATCGCCGAGCTCCAGCCAGCGGATCGCGTAGGCGGCGCTGACCGGGCCGATGCTTTCGTCGACGACGGTCGCGAGATCAGCGTGGAACGCCTCGCGAGCGAACGACGCGGCGAGACCCCCTCGGGTCCGGATCGGGACCAGATGGAGCCGGACGAGGTCGACCTCTCGGGCGAACGCGGCTCCCGACCAGCGGGCGGGACGGCGGTCCGGGCGTCGCGCCCCGCGCAGAGTCGTGAGCGCAACTCGCGTGAGTGTCTGCGCCGGCGTTGGCGCGTCGCGCTGGCTGGGCTGCGCCACGCCAGAGATGCGATCTCGACGGGCTGGCCGGCGGCGCGGCTCGACGACCGGCAGAAGGTTGCGTGTCAGCAGGGCCATGAGTCGAGGGTGGTCTCCGCAGATGAACGCACCGTGATCGGAGCGTCAACGCTCCGCCGCCCAGCGACCTAGGCCGGACGGCGAAACACGTAGCCGACGCCGCGGACGGTGTGGATGAACCGCGGCGTCGAGGGATCTGCTTCGACCTGACTTCGCAGCCAGTGGACGTGGACATCGACCGTTCGCGTCTCGCCAGCGTAGTCGTAGCCCCAGACACGCTCGAGGAGCTGGTCGCGCGTGAAGACCTGGCCGGGGTGGCGGATGAGGAACGTCAGGAGCTCAAACGCCTTGGGCTTGATCGGCAGGGTCTCGCCGTCACGCAGCAGGCGATGCCCGGCGAGATCGACCTGGACGCGATCGAGATCGACGACGCCGGGCGGCGCCTCCAGCGCGAGGGCCTGCTCGGAACGGCGGAAGAGCGCCCGGATCCGAGCGGAGAGCTCGCGGATGCTGAACGGCTTGGTGACGTAGTCGTCGGCGCCAAGCTCGAGCCCGACGACCTTGTCCAGCTCGGAATCCTTGGCGGTGAGCATGACGATCGGAACGCTCGATTCCGCGCGGATGATCCGGCAGACCTCGACGCCAGACAGCTCGGGGAGCATGAGATCGAGGAGGATGAGGTCCGGTCGCTCCGCTCGGAACACGGCGAGAGCCTCCCGCCCGTCGGCGGCCGCGACGACCCGGAATCCTTCCGCCTCGAGCGCGTCGACGAGCGTCTCGCGCAGGGTCGTCTCGTCGTCGACCACGAGGATCGTTCGTGCCATTCCCACCTCAGGATAGCGAGTCGTGTTAACGGGCCGTTCACGGCGGCCGCTGCGCGCGTCGGACCCGGCCATCGACGGTCCCTCGATATACTGGCCGCGCCCTCACAGCCCATTCCCGGGAGCGTTCATGCGTCGACGCCTCGGTCGCCTGCGCCGCTCATTCGGCCGGCGACTTCGCGCATTCCTCCGGCCGCCGGTGCCGCTTCGTGTCGGTCCATATCGGCCGCCCGTCCGTACGACCCCGTTGACGCCCGCCGAGGAACGCGCAACCGAGGCGTTCCACGTGGCCTACTACGACGCCTGGCTCGCCCGCCAGGGCTCGATGGACCTCGCCTGGTTCGGCTACCGGACGATGAAGAGCCCGATGGACTTGTGGATGTACC
>JANMPL010000216.1:0-4595 GCA_031369845.1 Chloroflexota bacterium | reverse complement strand
GCCGAAACAGGCGTTCAAGGGTGGGATCCAGCTCGAAGAGTCGCCCGTAGAACAGGCCGGCGGCCGTGTCGGCGATCGGTTCGACGGCGGCCCAGCTCGCACGGATCAGGCCGACTTGTGTCGGGGTCATTGGTTGTCCCTCGGTGCGACCCAGGCGCCGCCGGGTCGGAGCGGTCGCGGCAGCATGCACCTCCCTCGGCCACATCTCGACCGGCAAATGTCGAGGCCTAAGGCGGGACATTTGTCCATGCCGCGGCTCAGGGCGGGCGCGACGTCAGGTCGCTCGCCGTCGCACGGTGTCCGAGGCGATCCGTAGGCCGCCCGGAAGGCCGGCTTCGACGTGTGGCTCGCTGTCGGCGGAGGCCGGAACATCGAAACCGAGCTGCCGATGGAAGGCGAGTGAACGGGCCATGTCAACGACGACGATGCCGACAACGTCAAGTCGAGTAGTCATGCTTGCCGTCATCGAACTTCTAGAGACATGGGTACGGCACGGGCGATCGTGTCAGTGACGGGGCAATGTTCGAGGGCCCACGCTGCGAGGTCCTCGACCGACTTGCGGTCCAGGCCTGGCGCCTCGATCGAGACGACGACACGCGTCGAGATCGCGCCGGCGGGGATCGCCGGATCGAGGCCGAGGATCCCGCGATCGTCCGACTCGCTGTCGACCTCCACCTCGACAGAACCCAGCGTCGCACCGGTCGCCGCCGCTCGGATCGCGATCAGCGATGCGACGCACGAGGCTGCCGCGGCTCGAAGGAACCAGCCCGGCGATGGCGCGAGGGCCGTGCCACCAATCCCGGCCGGCATGTCGGTCGTCATGGATTCGCCGCCGGGACCCGTCACGGTCACCACGAGGCCCGACTCGACTCTGGCCAGGGCGGACGAGTCACGGTAGCGGGCGTCGTCCGGATGGTCCGCGAGGTAAGCGCTGGCTTTGGCAACGGCGTCGGAGATCGACATTCGCGTGCTCCATTGCTTCGATTGCTGGTCAGATCGCGGGGTAACACCCGTAAGCTTCGCCAATGGCAAGCGACGAGGGGGCAGAGGTACGGTCTGGCGGCGCGTCGTGGGCGTGGGTCGCCCTGCTGCTCTTGCCGGTCCTTGGCCTCCTGCTGCTGCTTGCCCGGCCTGAGCTCGACGTCGAATGGGAGCACCATCCTAGCCACTTCTGGCTCGTGCTCTTCACGGCGGCGGTCAACGTTGCCCTTGCCTACCTGACGAACGTCGCCGCCGGCCGCTATCGGGACGCGCGGCTCATCCTCGTCTCCCTGGCCTTCCTCGCGAGCGCCGGGTTCCTGGGCCTTCACGCGCTCGCGACTCCCGGCGTGCTCCTTCCCCACCCCAATACTGGGTTCATCGTCGCGACACCGATCGGGCTGCTGATCGCATCCTTCTTCGCTGCAGCATCCGTCAGCCCGCTCGCGGGACCGCGCGCTGCGACGGTGCTTCGCTGGCGGTCTGTGCTGCTCGGCGGCCTCGTCGCTCTCATGATCGTCTGGGCGTTTCTGTCTCTCGCAAGCGTGCCGCCGCTCAACGGACCGCCACCGACCCAGGAAGGCGTGGGACCGCTGACGGTGCTCGCGGGCGTGTCCGTCGTGCTCTACCTGTTCGCGGCGTGGCGGTACGTGCAGGTGTACCGGCGGCGCGGTGGCGTCGTGCCACTCACCGTCGCCGTGGCGTTCGTGCTTCTCGCAGAGGCGATGACCGCTGTGGCGGTGAGCCGCAACTGGCATGCGAGCTGGTGGGAGTGGCACGTCCTCATGCTGCTTGCGTTTGGCGCGATCGCCCTCGGCGCCCGCAGGGAGTACCGCCGGAGCGGCTCGTTGTCGGGCGTGTTCGGTGGGCTGTACCTGGAGGCGACCCTCGCCCGCGTCGACCGCTGGCATGCGGGCGCTATCGCCGCCGTCGCAGCAGCCGACGAACGCGGTGAGTCACCCGAGCGGGTGCTCGACCTTCTCCGCGCGGAGGGCGCCACGAGCGACGAGTTGACGCTCCTCGTCCAGGCGGCCCGCGAGCTGCGCAAGCTCGATGCCTCGTTTCGGCCGTACCTGCCATCGGTCGTCGCCCAGCAGATCCGCAGCGGCCAAGGCGCGGCAGCGGCGCGCCTCGGCGGCGAGGAGCGGGATGTGACCGCGCTCTTCGCCGATCTCGCGAGCTTCACGACGTTCAGCGAGAGCCACACCCCGACCGTGGTCATCACGATGCTCAACGAGTACTGGGCGGCCGTGGTGCCGGCGATCGATGCTGCCGGCGGTGTCATCGAGCAGTTTGCCGGCGACGGCGTGATGGCGATCTTCAATGCGGGCGGCGATCAGCCCGACCACGCCCGTCGGGCCGCCCGGGCCGCCCTCGCGATCGTCGAAGCCGGTCGCCCGTTGGCAGATGCCCATCCCGACTGGCCGATCTTCAGGGTCGGCGTGAACACGGGGCCCGCCGTCATCGGCAACGTCGGGGTCGCGGGCCGATTGAGCTTTGCCGCGATCGGCGACACGAGCAACGTCGCCGCGCGGCTGATGTCGGCCGGAGATCCCGGACAGGTCGTGATCGCCGGGACCACGTGGCGAGCCCTCGGCCCAGGGCGGGATGGGGTCGCCCTCGGCCCGACGCGGGTGAAGGGCAAGCGAGACCCCGTCGAGGCGTGGGTCCTTCGGGCCGATTCGTGAGTAGGAATGCGGATGGAGGACCGTCGATGGAACCGGGCCGACTCGAGACTGCCCTCAAGCGCGACGCCGCGGGCTGGGCGCGCGAGCATCTTGCCGACGACGTCGTCGGCTGGCTGACGACGGTCGCGGCCGACGGGACGCCGCAGTCGTCGCTGATCTCGTTCCTGTGGGAGGGCGAAACCATCCTCGTCTACAGCCAGCCAGACACGCCGAAGCTCCGGAACATCGCCCGCTCGCCCCTGGTCTCGTTCAATCTGCAGTCCGATCCCTATGGCGATCACCTGCTAGTCATCGAGGGCATCGCCAGCGAGGACCGGGCGGTGCCCCGGCTCGACGAGCACGAGACCTATATCGCGAAGTACCGGGAGCCGCTCAAGCACTGGGAGATGGGCGAGGCCGAGACCGCCCGCGACTTCTCCGTCCCGATCCGGATCACGCCGCGGCGGGTCCGCCTCGTCTAAGACGGTTCTCAGAGACTTCGAAGAAAGCGAGGCCTACCCTGCCGATGTCCCAACGACGACAGCGAAGGAGGCGCCCGATGACCCAGGTTCTCGACCACGACCAGGCCGACCAACCCCTCGCCGACCACGAGCTCGAGGATCACGACCGCGGGCTGGTCTTTGACCTGAGCACGATGGACCGACGCCACGTTCTGAAGCTCCTCGGCTTCGGCGGCCTGAGTGCGACCCTCTTCACGATCGTCGGCTGTGGGCCGAGCGGAGCGACCGGCACACCGCTGGCGTCGGCCGCCGCGACGGCCGCATCCGTCGGTTCGGGCGCGAGTTGCGCGGTCATTCCCGAGGAAACGGCCCGGGCCGTTTCCTAGTGACGGATCGAACGGTCCGAACGTCCTGTCGGAAGACGGCGTCGTCAGGACGGACATCCGCTCCAGCTTCGGCTCGTCGAGCACCGTCGCCGAGGGCGTCCCACTCGCGATCAAGCTCACGATCCAGGACGCGGGCGGCGACTGCGCGCCGATGGCTGGTACCGCCGTGTATCTCTGGCATTGCGACCGTGACGGGGGCTATTCGCTCTACTCGCAGGCGGTCTCCGACGAGAACTACCTGCGCGGAGTCCAGGAGGCCGACGACAGCGGCCTCGTCACGTTCCAGAGCATCTTCCCGGCGTGCTATTCCGGCCGCTGGCCGCACATCCATTTCGAGGTCTATCCGAGCCTGGACCTCGCGAAGGACGAGGGGAACAGGATCGCTACCTCCCAGATCGCCCTGCCAAAGGACGCCTGTGACCTCGTTTACGCCGCCGACGGGGACAGCCAGAGCATCCAGAACCTCAGCCAGGTGTCGCTCGCGTCGGACAACGTGTTCCGCGATGACTCCGCCGCTCGGCAGCTGGGCACGGTCACTGGTGATGTGGCCGGCGGACTGACGGTCGCCGCTACGATCCCCGTGAACCCCGGGACCGCCTGAGCGAGGCCCGCACTCGAGGGTGTACCCTGCCGGCACCATGACTGGCCCGATTGGCAGGCGTCCCGAGGACGACTGGCTCGCCATCATCTCCAACAGAAACGGCTGAACCGCCCCTTCCGCAATCAAGCGTCGGAGGAAGGGGCGGGACGGACGCGTGCCGCTGCCGTAGCCGTTGGGCTGCGCGCGCCGCGCCGTCCCCATCAGTGGGAGATGGTCATCATGCCGATGCCGCATCGGACGTTCGCGCAAGTCGCGAAGCGTCGACTGATTGGCAAAGAGGGTCGAGAACGAATTCGCGAGGTCCAGGCACTCATCGCGGAGCTGCCCGATTACAAGAACGGTCCGTATGCGGACCTCCGGAAGTCGCTGCTCGCCGAGATCGAGGACACGCGGGTCCGGTCGAGCGCCGTCCACCGCGACTCGATCGCCGTCCGCCGCGAGGGCGCCGCGCAGATCGCCCTCGTCGGCCCGCCGAACGTCGGTAAGTCGTCGCTCCTGCAGG
>JANMPL010000183.1:0-2910 GCA_031369845.1 Chloroflexota bacterium | reverse complement strand
TCCACGGCGCGCCGGTTGATCGTGGGCAGCGCGCCCGGCAACCCGAAGCACACGGGGCAGCAGTGCGAGTTCGGGGCCGCACCGTCGTACTCCGTGGAGCACGAGCAGAACATCTTGCTGACGGTCTTGAGTTGGCAGTGGACCTCGATCCCGATAACGGCTTCGTAGTCGGTCATCGCAGCCACGCCGCTCCCGTGACGGCAAGGTACAGGCCGTAGAAGGCGAGACCCAGCCACAGGACCGACAGCACGACCCGCGACACCATCGTCCGCACGCGGGGACGGAACGGCAGCGGCCGGAGACGCTCAACGAGGGTGCGCGTCGGCTCGCCGTCGTGAATCAGCGGCGCGATGGCAAGCCGCGCGAATCCGTAGCCGCGCCAGCCGCCGACGACGGCCAGGACGGCACCCGACGTGGTCATCACGAAGCCGAGCATGAACGCCGTCATCAGGCGGGCGCCCCCGCGGCGCCCGCGGCGCGCGTCCGCTCCACGAACCGGCCGATCCGCGCGACCGCCTCGTGGATCTTCTCCTCGGACGTCGCATAGCACATGCGGACATGCCCCTCGCCGGACGGCCCGAACGCGCCCCCGGGGATCACCGCGACGTGCTCCTCGCGCAGTAGCCCTTCTGCGAACGCCTCGGACGACAGCCCGGTCGACGTCACTTGCGGGAACGCGTAGAACGCCCCGCGCGGCTCGAAGGTCCGGAGCCCGATCCCGTTGAGGCCATCGACGACGAGTCGCCGCCGGCGGTCGTACTCGGTGCGCATCCGCTCGACGTCCGCGTCGCCGTGGAGGATCGCCTCCAGCGCGGCGTCCTGGGCCGTCGTCGGGGCCGACATGATCCCGTACTGGTGGACCTTGACGATCCCCTCGAGGATCGCGGCCGGCGCGGCGAGATAGCCGACCCGCCAACCGGTCATCGCGTAGGCCTTCGAGAAGCCGCCCATGAGGATCGTCCGCTCGCGCATCCCGGGCAGGGCGCTGAACGCCCGGTGCCGGTACGTGCCGTACGCCAGCCGATCGTAGATCTCGTCGCTGTAGACGAGCAGGTCGTGCCGGTGGGCGATGCGGGCGAGCTCGTCCTGGACGTCGTCCGGCAGCACGGCGCCAGTCGGGTTGCACGGATAGCCGAGGAAGAGCGCCTTCGTCCGCGGCGTGATCGCCGCTTCGACGGCCGCCGGGTCGAGCGCGAAGTCGTCCTCGAGACGGGTCGCGACGTGGCGGACGACTCCACCGGCGAAGACGACGGCCGGGACGTACGCGACGTAGGACGGCTCATGGAGGATCACCTCGTCGCCCGGATCGCAGGTCGCTCGGAGAGCCAGATCGACCGCCTCCGAGGCGCCCACCGTGATCAGCAACTCCGTCGCCGGGTCGTAGCGGACGCCGTAGCGGCGCTCGAGATGATCAGCCAGCGCCTGGCGCAGGGCGACAGTCCCGTAGTTGGAGGTGTAGTGGGTCCTGCCGGCGTGGAGCGAGCGGACGCCGGCGGCGACGATCCGCTCCGGCGTGTCGAAGTCGGGCTCCCCCACCCCGAGGCTGATGACGTCGTCCATCGTCGCGAGAATGTCGAAGAAGCGCCGGATCCCCGACGGCGGGACCGCACGGACGCGCTCAGCGAGCGCCCGCTCGGCGAGAGGCGGACGCACGGCTTCAGTCGTCATCGGCCAGAGGGTACGTCATCAACCGAACCGACGAGCCGCGGCCGAGTTGTAGGACGGCCTCATGTCTGGTCAGGCCCGCTCAGCGGGTCACCCTGCCAGGGCGGCCGCTCGTTCGCTCGGCGTCGGCGCGGCAGGATCGGCGGCAGCGGCAAGTTGCGCCGGTTCGTGGCCCCGCCACTCGGCGGACGAGGTGATCGCCTCGTAGCCCCGGGCGAGCGTGAAGAGCTCCAACTCCGACCAGGCCGCGCCGATCAGCTGAAGGCCCACCGGCAGCCCCTCCGACAGCCCGCACGGGATCGAGATCCCGGGCAAGCCGGCCATGTTCACCGGAAGCGTGCAGGCGTCAGATAGATACATCGCGACCGGGTCGGCCATCTTGGCGCCGAAGCGGAAGGCGACCGACGGCGAGGTAGGTGCGACGAGAGCGTCGAAGCCCTGCTCCCACAGGACGTCGAAGTCCCGCTTGATCAGCGTCCGGACCTTCTGGGCCTTGAGGTAGTAGGCGTCGTAGTAGCCGGCCGACAGGGCGTACGTCCCGAGCATGATCCGCCGCTTGACCTCGGGACCGAACAGCCGGCCGCGGGTCGCAAGGTAGTTGCCGAGGACGTCACCGTCGCCCAGCCGCGGCCCGTAGCGGATCCCGTCGTAGCGGGCGAGGTTCGCAGATGCCTCCGCGGGAGCGACGATGTAATAGGTCGCAAGGCCGTAGTCGGTGTGCGGCAGCGAGACCTCCTCGATCCGGGCGCCGGCGCCCTCGAGCGCAGCGACGGCTTCGCGGATTCGCCGCTCGACGTCGGGGTCCATCCCCGCGACGAAGTACTCCCGCGGCAATCCCAGCCGCTTGCCTCGCAGGGCGCCGGCCGCCTCGTCATCGTTCGCCGGGAGGCGCAGAAGCGCGTCCGGGACTGGCTCAGGCGCCGAGGTGGAGTCCCGCTCGTCGCGGCCGGCGATTGCATGGAGCAACGCCGCGGCGTCGCGGACGTCGCGGGCGAACGGCCCGATCTGGTCGAGCGACGAGGCGAAGGCGACGATGCCGTAGCGCGAGACCCGGCCATAGGTCGGCTTCAGCCCGACAATCCCGGTCAGGGCGGCCGGCTGGCGGATCGAGCCGCCGGTGTCGGTGCCGATCGACAGCGGGGCATGGAATGCGGAGACGGCGACCGCGGAGCCGCCGCTGCTCCCGCCGGGTACCGTCTCGAGGTCCCACGGATTCGAGACCGGCCCGTAGGCGCTGTGCTCGTT
>JANMPL010000394.1:0-2064 GCA_031369845.1 Chloroflexota bacterium | reverse complement strand
GCTCAGGGGCCGGCTGGAGGATCCCGGGACCATTGTCAGCCGACGCGACGGCGCGGATACTCGGATCGGAGGTCGATCGGGGGCATGAGCGGTTCCGATGTCGCCTACTCGAACAGCGCCGACGGTGGTTCGCGGGTCGTTGGTCGAAGCGACGACCTCGACCGGATCACCAGCCGCTTGTTCGAGCCGGCAGGGCTGCCGACGACCGTCGTCGTCTCCGGTGAGGCCGGCATCGGCAAGACGACGGTATGGCGGGCGCTCCTAGACGAGGCGAGGGCGCGCGACTACCGAGTCCTGTCCACCGCCGGCGCGGAGGCAGAGGCCCAGCTGTCGCTCGCTGGCGCTCGGGACCTCGTGACAGGCGGCCTCAGCGCTGTCGCCGACGATCTTCCCGCCGTCCAGCTGCGCGCCCTGAGGGTCCTCCTCCTGCAGGAAGATCCCGGCAGTGGTGGCCCCGATCCGGGAGCGATGGCCGCCGCGTTCCTCTCGATGCTCATCGCCCTCGCGTCGAAGCAACCGGTCCTGATCGCAGCGGACGACATCCAGTGGCTCGACGCGGCCAGCTCCGCGATGCTGTCGCATGCGCTGCGTCGCCTGGATGGCGCGAGGGTCGCCGCTCTGCTCGCATGGCCTTGGTCCCCGTTCCATTGGTCGAGTCACGATCACGACCGCTAATGGCGTCGCGACGAGCCCGTCCGATCTCCTCATCGTGCCCACGGTCGGGGGGTTCACGCCGACCTCCGGTCCGGTTGGCACCGTCGTGACGATCACGGGAACTGGATTCACAGGCGTCACGACTGTTCGCTTCGGCAGTACCGCAGCCGCGGCGTTCACGGCGATCTCGGACACGCAGATCACGGCAACGGTCCCGGCGGGCGCCAGCACAGGGAAGATCACGGTCGTGACGCCGGGCGGAAGCGACACGAGCATGGGCAAGTTCACCGTTCGGTAAGCGTCCGTTTGCATGAGTATGCACGTGGTTGTATGCTCATGCGGTCATGACGGCGGCCCATCCGATCGCACCGGCTGACTCGAGGCGACCCCCGGCGAGGGGTGACGTGCGCCCGTGAGCGCGGGCCTCGAGCCAGACACTGCGATCGCGACGGACCGCCGGCCTGGCGCCGCCAGCCGCGTCCGGGTCGGCATCGTTGGCGCTACCGGCTATGTCGGAGCGGAGTTGATCCGCCTCCTGTCGGGGCACCCCCACGTCGAGATCGTCGGGCTCCAGGGCCGCGCCCGCGAAGCCGAACCGATCGGCGCGACGCATCCGCACCTGGCGGCGACCGGCCTTGAGGTCAATGCGACGCTGCCGCCGGTCGACGCTGTCTTCCTCGCGCTGCCCCACGGCACCGCCGCCGAGCTCGTCCCCGAGATCGCCGCCGCCGGCACGACCGTCATCGACCTCGGACCGGACTTCCGCCTTCGCAACCCAGCCGACTACCCGCGTTGGTACGGCTTCGAGCATCCCTCGCCAGAACTCCTCGACGACGCCGTGTACGGCCTCCCGGAATTGCATCGCGCGGAGCTGACCTCGCTCCGGCACGCGGCCCGGGCGATCGTCGGGTCGCCCGGCTGCTACCCCACGACAACGCTCCTCGCCCTCGCTCCCCTCGCCCGGGCCGGGCTCATCGGCGACCTCGTCGTCGACGCCAAGAGCGGCGTGTCGGGCGCCGGGCGCGACCCCAAGCCCGACATGATGTTCGGCGAGGTCAACGAGAGCGTGAAGGCGTACGGGGTCGGCGGCCACCGGCACGTGGCCGAGATCGAGCAGGAGCTCGCGTGGCTGGGCGGCTCGACGGGCGTCTCGAACCCCGGCGCCGCGGAGGTCGATTTTCTGCCGCACCTCATCCCGATGACCCGCGGCATCCTGTCGGCCTGCCATGTCCGGCCAACGCGCGCCGTCAACCAGGCGGAGCTCGACGCGCTCTACGCCGACGCCTACGACGACGAGCCGTTCGTGACGGTCGTCGGCCAGCCCCCGGCCACGAAGCACGTCACCGGCAGCAACCACGTCCGGGTCCACGTGTCGGCCGATACCCGGACCCGGCGCGTCCTCGCGATCGG
>JANMPL010000383.1:0-3359 GCA_031369845.1 Chloroflexota bacterium | reverse complement strand
TCACCGCAGGACGAAGAAGGCGTCCACTGTTACGCGCGGATGCCCGGCCGTGGCGAGGCCGACGATGCGCGTGGTGTGTGGCCTCGAAACCGTCCGAGCTCGAATGAATACGATCTGACGGGACCGCGAGATCGCGGAGGTAGCGCTCGGCCCGGCGCCTCAAACCGAGGGCTTCTCCCAGACCGACACATGCTGGCGACTTTCGCTCGTGAAGGGCTCCCTCCCCCACCCGGCCCAGCGCTCGCGGAGGTCCAGCCCGGCGAGCTGCGCCATCAGGTCCAACTCGGCCGGCCAGACATAGCGGAACGGCCCGAGGACTTCTCGACCTTGCCGCCGTGCACCTCGAAGTGGTTTGAGATCAGGCCCTGGTTCGCCACGTCGTACTCGTCGATCCCCCAATGGGTCTCGCTGCCGTCAAAGACGACGAACCGCTCGCCGAGCGGCAGTCGCTGGAGATCCGGCACGCCGACCTCGATGACGAAGAGGCCGCCGAGCTCCAGATGTCCGGCGACATTCCGGAAGCACGCGACCTGAGCCCCCTGGGTCGTCAGGTTCATGATCGTGTTGAAGACGAGGTAGGCGACGCGGAAGGTCCCGTCGACCTTCGCGGTCGCGACGTCGCCGATCGTTACTCCGATCCCCTCCCCGCCCGGCTTCGCTCGTAGGCGGTTGACCATGGCGCTCGACATGTCGATCCCGTGGACCTCGACGCCTCGTGCAGCGAGTGGCAAGGCGATCCGCCCGGTGCCGATGCCGAGCTCGAGCGCACGTCCATCGCCGGCGAGCTCGGCCAAGAAGTCGACCGTCGGTCCGACGACGGCCGGATCGAACATCCGGTCGGAGGTCTCGTCGTACCTGGCCGCTACGGGTTCGTCGAAGTAGCCATCCTCGTCGGTCATGGACTGAATCTAGCGAGCGCGCCAATTCGATGAGTTTTCGGCTGCCACCGAGTCAACACTGATGATGGTTATGAAACTCGATCTCCAGCTGACCGACGGGCGGCAGCTCGTCGCCCATGACGCGGGCAGTTCAGGCGCGTCCAACGAGCTCACCCTGATCTGGCACCACGGCTCGCCGCAGACGGGCGCGCTACTCGAGCCGCTCCTGGCGGCCGCGGCGACGCGCAACATTCGACTCCTCTCGTACGCGCGCCCGAGCTACGGCGGCTCGAGCCCGAATCGGGGCCGCGACGTCGGTTCGGCCGCCGCCGACGTCGCCCAGGTCGCAGACGCGCTCAAGATCGATCGGTTCGTCGTGATGGGTGCCTCCGGCGGCGGGCCGCACGCGCTCGCCTGCGCCGCGCTCCTGCCGGATCGCGTGATCGGTGCGGTTGCGCTCGCGAGCCCGGCTCCGTTCCCCGACAGCTTCGACTGGTATGCCGGCATGGCGTCGCCTGATGCCTTGCTAGCGGCCGCGGCTGGACGCGTGGCCCGAGAACGCTACGCGGAGACGGAAGAGTTTGACGAGAATAGCTTCACGTCGGCCGATTGGGCGGCGCTGGCGGGCAGATGGGCCTCACTCGGTCGCGACGCGCAGCGGGCTGGCGGGGACGGTCCCGAAGGCGTGATCGACGACGATCTCGCCTTTGCGGCACCGTGGGGCTTCGACGTCGCGGCGATCAGCGTGCCGGTTCTGCTCGTCCAGGGCGGCGAGGATCGTGTGATCCCGCCGAGCCATGCGGACGCGTTGCTGCGGGCGATCCCGACAGCGGAGTTCTGGCTGCGCCCGCGGGACGGCCACGTCTCAGTGCTCGACGCGTGTCCGGTCGGGATGGACTGGCTGCGCAACCTGGGCTGACTCGTGGGTCAGCTACCGGCGAAGTAGCGCCGCTTGATGTCGTGCTCGGAACCGGCCGTGAAGTGCACCGGCACCCATTCCGTCCAGTCCTCGAAGAGGTCTTTTGGTCGCCACGAGTCGACTGCCGCTGAGTCGGCCGCCGGCGTGGCGGGTGACGCCGAGGCGGGTGACGCGGCAGCGATCTCGTCGAGGTGGCGCTTGACGGACTCGCGGAAGCGGTGGTGCGCGAACAGGCGCATGAACTCCCCGAAATAGATGTCGGCGACCCGCTTGTCGCCACGGACGACGAGCATGTTCTCGTCGTTGTCCGTGACGCTCGCCTCGCTCCAGTTGGCCGAACCCGACAGCGTGACGGGCTTGCTGCCCAGCGGGTCGATCAGCATGAACTTCGTGTGGATCCAGTTGACATTGACGCCGATGCCCTTGTGCTCCTCGTGCCAGCCGTCGATCCAGTCCACGAAGATGCGGTTCCCCAGCGCCATGCCGATGTTCGGATGCCGCCGCGCGCGCTCGATCTCCTTGATTGCGGCCGCCCGCGACGCTGCGTTGCCGCCATTGACGTACTTGTCGAGCAGTCCGAAGCGGAGGATCCCGTCGCCCTTGTCGAACACGGGCCGGAAATCCTTGACGATGCCGAACGGGAACGTCATGAACAGGGGCTTCGGTCGGCTGGCCTGCTCGATCCACCAATCGAACACCCCGCGGCCATGCCGCGGCGAGAAGATCGGAGTGATGGCGTCCATCCCGGGCCCCGATGGAGTCGGATTGATCGCCTCGACGCGATCTCTGAGCGCATCCGGCACCGGATCGCCGCGCAGCTCCTCCCAGTAGTCGAGGAACCGTTGGGCGATGACCGGGTCGTGGATCGCGTGGCCCACGTTGAGCTGTCCATGGAGGGCGTTCCGGCTGAAGTTCGTCGACCCGGTCCAGACCGACACCGGCGCGCCGTTCCTGCTCAGCACGATGAACTTGTCGTGCATCAGCTTGGCGTTGCGCCGCGGGATGCAGAGGGACTTGATCTTGGCGGTCTTGATCTCGGCGTCGTTGGCCGCCCCGGTGTCGTCGGCCTTGGCGTGATAGACGATCCGGACGTCGGCCCCGGCGAGGTGCGCCGCGCGAAACGCCTGCAGCACGGCCGGCCATCGGACCTCGTAGATCGCGGCCCTCAGGCTGTAGCTCGCGTCACTTGCCTGCGCGATGAACGCGAGGAGTGCGGGCAGCAGGTCGCGGGCGAGCCACTCGTAGGCAGGCGCGCCGGCCTCGTCCAGCGTCTTATTGGGGAACCTCCGGACGAACGCCTGTGAGGCGATGGCGCCCCGGTTCCAGTGGACGTCGTGGCTCGTGCCTGTGAGGGGCTCAGTGGCGATCGTGACGCTCGTGGCCGGACCGTCGGTGAGGGCGCCGGGCTGGCCGTACATCGGGATGACGCGGTACCGGTACCGAACGCCCGGTTCGGCGCTGTAGTCCGCCCACTGGAAGGCCTGGAAGGGATGCTCGTGACTGTTGGCGTCCTCGAACCCGGTGGCTTCAGCGACACTCGCGAATCGCTTGTTGCCGCGCAG
>JANMPL010000054.1:0-1744 GCA_031369845.1 Chloroflexota bacterium | reverse complement strand
TCGTCGACGTCGAAGCGATAGGGCGATGAGCCTCGGTCGGCGGAGGTATCCGCCCCGCCAGGCCCTCGCGGCTATCGGAATCCCGGACGAGGTGGCCCCGTGATCGCCCAACCGCCCCGCTCGCTTGCCGAGCGCGTGCCGTTCGCGCTCTACCCGGTCGCGGTCGTCCTACTCGTCGGGCTCCACCTGTGGGTCGCCTCGGGGGTCAGCCCGTTTGCCGCGATCCGAGGCCTCGTCGTCGCGACCGCGATCGGCGTCGCGGCATCCGCGGCCGGCACGGCGATCCTGCGCGACCGACAGCGCGGCGGGCTGCTGGGGTTGCTGATCGCGCTGGCGATCGTCGCAGGCGGCCGGCCCGGCGTCGCCCTCGTGCTGCTCGTGCCGGCCGTAGTCCTCGTCGTCGACTGCTATGGGCCGCGGCATGTGGCTCTCAATTGGGCATGGATCGGCCGGCTCATCGCTCGGGGGACCGCGATCTTCGCCCTCGCGGTTGTCCTGGAGGCCATCCAGCTCGGACGGTTCGGGGACCTCGTCACGGCGTTCCAGCGGGAAGGGCCGTTCCGATCGCCGTCATCGGTCCAGGCGCCGGCAGATGCTCCGGACGTCTACATCCTGCTGCTCGATGGCTATGCCCGCGGCGACATCATGAGCGCCCGGTATGGCCTCGATGATTCGCCGTTCCGCCACGGCCTCGCGCAGCGCGGATTCAGGGTCGCGACCCAGAACCACTCCAACTATCTGATCACGAACCTCAGCCTCAGCTCGTTCCTCAACTATCGCCAGCTCCAGGACGTACCCGCGATCCGGCCGTTGATCGCGAACCCGTCGGCCGCGGATGGGCCCGCGGTGTACCGGGCAATCTCGACCCCGGCGGTCCTCGACGCATTCCGGTCGATCGGCTACGAGACGATCACGGTCTCGAGCGGCTTCGAACAGGTCGCGGTGCGCGGCTCCGACAGGTTCCTGGACCCGGGCCAGATCAACGAGTTCGAGATCCAGCTTCTCCGCCCGAGCCTCATCGCACCGATCGCGACGCTGATCGCGCCGGACATCATCTCGGGCCAGCAGCGCGACCGGATCGAGTCGATCTTCACCTCCGTGGAAGACCTGGCGGCGGCTCCGTCCGGGCGTCCGCGGTTCGTGTTCGCCCACGTCCCGAGTCCGCACGCGCCATGGGTCGACCGGGCCGACGGGTCGCCGCGCATCGCTACGAACCTCGAGGCCTTCTACTGGGACACGCCGGAGACGACGGGCCTCACCCGCGCCGAGATCGTCGACGCCTACACGGGTCAGGCTGTCTACCTCGGCCGGCGGACGCTGGCCGCGATCGACGCGGTCCTCGCGGCATCGCCGCGACCGCCGATCATCCTCGTGCTGTCCGACCACGGCTCGTCACTCGACGTCACGGTCGAGAATGCCGAGACGCGCCTGCGAAACCTGTTCGCCGCATACACGCCGGGCCGCGATGCGCTCTACCCGGACGACGTCACGCTCGTGAACATTTTTCCCACGCTGCTCGACGCCTATTTCGGGCTCGATCTCCCGCGGGCACCCGAGACTCTCTACACCCAGGGCCCGCGCGGGCTCTTCGACCCGGTGGCGATCAGCCCGTGACCGCCCGATTGGCACGGCGATCGCTTCCAGTCGTTCTTCATCCTCTCGCCGTTCCAGTCGCCGCGATCATTCATTGGTGGTCCTCGACGGCCCTCCCGCCAGCGCTCCTGGTCCGTCCGCTCGTAACCGT
>JANMPL010000045.1:0-4945 GCA_031369845.1 Chloroflexota bacterium | reverse complement strand
CGAAGCCCGGTCCCGTTGATGACCCCACCGAGATTCGATGCCCGCCACCGCTCCTTGGAGACCGCGGCCGGCGTCCGCCAGGTGGCGCCACCGTCGACGGAGACTGTGAACGCGCTCCCGATGGTGGCGGCGCCGCCCTGCACGTCATCGAGGGTGTGGAACGTCACGACGACGTATCCGTGACCTGCGACGAGATTCGGTCGGATGCTGGACTGGCGACGGCCGCCGATCTCGCCCACCGACCGCAGGCGCGCGAACGACCAGGTCGCGCCGGCGTCATCGCTTCGGCCGACCTGGATCGTGCCTCGCGGGACGCCGCCGCTAGCCGGCCCGTACGCCGCCACGGCGAGGTACAGACGACCCGTTGCCTGATCGACGTCGAAGCCATGGAGCCACATCGGATCCGGACGGATGTTGCCGGCGGTGCCTGTGGCGCTGGCGCCTGACGTCGAGTACGCGGTCTCGGGGACCGTCGCGGCGATCCGCGATGGTCCAACGGCGAGGCTCGTGTCGGCTCGGTCGAACTCGACCCGAGCGACGGCGACGCCGAGGCGACCGACGTTGGCCGGCCCACCCTTCGCAAAGATGTTCGCGCGGTCCCAGCGACGGAGATCGACTTGGTACCAGGACGCATACACGCCTCCGTCCGGGGCCGGGCGGAGGCGATACCCGATCCGCCACCAGTCCCCGTAGCCGCGCGGGCCGGCCGACGGGGCGATCTCCGTCGACGCCCACGTCGCGCCGAAGTCCGCCGAGGCCAGGAGGTGGAAGCCGGGGCCGTGGGCACCGGGAGCGAGCCAGTTGTAGCCGACGTAGACAGTGCCGAAGTTCGGGCTGGCGGGGTTCCGATCGACGGCGATTTCGGGCATCCCACCGACCCACGGCGGCGTTTCACGCTCCACGCGGAGCTTGGACCACGTTGAGCCCTCGTCGTCGCTGTATGCGGTCGACAGGCTGAAGCGGCCGTCGCCGCAGCTCGGCGTGGTCATGTTCGCCCAGTACAGACGGCTCCCGCCCGACGGACCGGGTCCCCAGGCGATCGATGCGTGGAGGCTCACGCCGCGACCGGATCCCGCCGCCGGACTCTTCTTGGTCGAGCGCCACGTCAGGCCGCCGTCGTGCGAGATCCGGATCGTCGGATTCAGTCCGCAGGCCGTCCCCGGCCCGCGGTGCTGATAGACGACAGCTACGGCGTCGGGGTCGGTCGGATGGGTCGCGACGACGGGCTCCCAGGCCCGATCGTCGACAGACTTCGGGACGAGGCTGACGGCTGTCTCGTGCGCGACGTCGAATTCGATCTCGGCCGGAGTGACTGGAGCGGGAGAGGGTCGAACCGAGGGGCTCGGCGGTGCCGTGGTTGGGGACGGTGATGGCGACGACGTCGACGAGGGGCTGGCTGTCGGACTGGAAGACGAGCTCGTGGGCGCCGGCGAGCAACCGCCCACGAGCCCCAGAATCAATGCGGCCGCGACGAGCCGCCGAACTGTACGGAGCCTCAAGGCGAACCGACCGGCGGCAACGCCGCGTAGAGGTCCTGGGCGATCGAGACGACGAATGTCGCCGTCAGGTGATGGTGGTCCCGGTAGACCAGGGTGCTGCCGATGATCGGCGGGCAGGGATCGCTGGGGCAAACGATGTCCGACATATCGACGAGGCTGGCCCCGGTCAACCGGGCGGCTTCCGTCTCCCGACGGAGATGACGCCAGCCGAAGGCCGCGGTCCGGGATGTCGTGCAGCGCTCGATCGCGTCGCGGTGCTTGGCGAGGCAGGCGGGTACGTCGACATCGGAGCGCGGCGTGTCGACGAGAAGCGCCACGCTGCCCGGAATGCGCTCGATCAGCCGCGCCAGGGCCGCTCCCTGACGTTCAGGCTCGTTGTCGCGGTTGGCAATGGCCGGCAGCCAGCGGTTCGAACTGATGATCACGAGATCCGGCTTCAACTTCACGAGGCGGTCGACGACGTTCTCGCGCCACGCTTCGCACTCGGTGTATTCGCGGTTGAGGTTGGGCGACCAGATCGGCAGGTCGACGAACACGCAGCTGAACTTCGTGAACGGCACGAGCCGCCAGCCACGTTGCTTGGCCACGACCTCGAGGGCCGGGAACCAGTGGGCCGCATGTGAGTCGCCGACGAGGGCGACGGTGATGGCGCTGTCGCGATCCCCGTAGATGCAGGCGGGCGGCTTGGTGCCGCCGAGGGAGAGCCCGCAGCCGTCGGCGAGGAGCGGATCGTCGTCGGCCCGGGACGCGCCCAGGGATGGCTTGAGATCGCCCGGCACGCGGCCATCGATCCGAGGGCTTGGGCGAGGGCTGGGCGTTGGGGTCGGAGCCGGCGTGGGGCTGGCCGAAGGCGTAGCTGAGGCGCCTGGTCGTGACGGGGACGGCGTCGGCGAGGAGTCGACATTCGATGGGGAAGGCGACGGCGTCAGCGCCGGGCCGGCAGGTACTGGATCCTGCTCGCCATCGAACGCAGGGACTGAGCCGAGATCGCCTTCGGCAACGGCACCCATCGTCGTCGAGCCGACCCCGATCACGAGAACGGCGGCGCCCGCGATGGCGAACCCGCGCACACGGCCACCAAGCGACCGCCGACCAAACGAGAGCCGACCACGCCGGAATGGCTCCTCAACCAGCCGCCACGAGAGCGCTGCCAGGACCACGGCGACGAGAACGAGGCCGAGTCGGACGAGAAGGTCGCCCTCAGCCGGCCCTTCTTCGGAGCTCGCCAGCCCGAGAGCCACCGGTCCGAGGACGAGGATCGGCCAGTGCCACAGATACAGCGAGTACGAGATCCGACCGAGCCAGCGGAGGGGAGGGGTTGCGAGCACGATCCGGCCAGGAGACCCGGCACGCCCGCCGGAGGCGATGATCGCGGCGGCGCCAAGGGTCGGCAGGAGGGCGGCAAGGCCGGGGTACTCCGTCATCGGCCCGATCACGACCAGGCCGGCGCCGAGGAGACCGACTCCCACCCAGCCGACCAGGGCGGCGATTGCACGGGGCATGCGGCCGAGCAAGGGGACCGCGTGGGCCAGCAGGCCTCCCGCGGCGAGCTGCCAGGCTCGAGTCGGCAGCAGGTAGTAGGCCCACGGGCCGTTCGAGGCGGTCATCACCAGGGAGAGGGCGAATGAGCCGGCGAGTACGACGGTGATGAGGAGCGCCATGGCGAGGCGCGGGCGACGCGCCCGAGTAGCGAGCAGGAGCAGGACCGGCCAGAGCAGATAGAACTGCTCCTCGACCCCGAGCGACCAGTAGTGGAGCACCGGTGACGCAGCGACCGGAGCGAAGTAGTCGGTCGCGTCGAGGGCGAAGCGGACGTTCGCGACCGACAGGCTGGCCGCGAGGGCGTCATCGGCGACGCGCGGCAGGTCGAGCGGCGAGAGGAAGAGTTGGGCCGCAAGTAGCGTGCCTGCCAGGACGACGATGGCCGCCGGAAGGATCCGTCGCGCCCGTCGGGCGTAGAAACTGCCGAGACGGATCTGCCCGGTGCGCCGACGCTCGTCCACGAGCAGCCCAGTGATCAGGAAGCCCGAGAGAACGAAGAAGACGTCGACCCCAATGAAACCGGCTTCGGCGCCGGGAAGACGCGCGTGGCAAAGAAGGACCAGCAAGATGGCGATCCCCCGGAACCCCTCGAGATCGGGCCGGAACCGGGATTCGCTCGGTCGCTGTTCATGACGTTCGGCGCTCGGGGTTGGCGCCTCGGTCACCTGGGGCACGCCGATTGCCTCGGTAATGGGCGCCGCCATCTCCGGCGCCGGGACAACGCCGGCGGACCGACCGTCGTGGCGTCGCGATCGGATCCGGCCCCGGGCTGACGCGCAGACGCCGAGCAGCAGTCCTGCGACGACTGTCGTCGCGACCGGCTTCAGCGAGGAGCGCATTCCAAGTCCTCCGGGGCGGTATGTGTGGGCAGAGAGACACCCGACAGCGTCCTCTTGCGACGTCTGAACCGTGTCGCCGTGCCGACACCCGGCTGTCGGGTCGCGCTACAGTCGCGGCCATGCTTCGTCGGCTGCCCTATGCCTGACTAGGCGGCGAGAAGCGCCTCGCCTGCTATCGTGCGACCGTGGAGACTGCCACGCTCATTCCCCTTCTGGACAATGACCTCGCCGGTGAAGCCCTCGAGGCGGAGTGGCTGGGCCGCATCGAGTACCGCGAAGCCTGGGACCTCCAGAAACGGCTCGCAGCCGCCCGCGCTGACGACGAGATCGGCGACAAGCTGCTCCTCCTCGAGCATCCCGCGGTCCTGACCCTCGGCAAGCATGCCGACGAGGCGCACGTGCTTGCGTCGCCGGCGGAGCTGGCCCGTCGCGGCATCGAAGTCCTGCGGGTGGAGCGCGGCGGTGAGGTCACCTACCACGGTCCCGGTCAGCTCGTCGCCTACCCGATCATCGCCCTGTCGCGCCGGGGCCTCCTCGTCCGCCCGCTGGTCCGCGCCCTCGAGGCGTCGATGGTCGCAACGTGCGAGGCGTTCGGCGTCGCGGCCGGGCGACGCGACGGCCACCCTGGCTGCTGGTGCGACCCGGACGGGCCGTCGCCGAGGAAGATCGGCGCCCTGGGGATCCGGGTCGAGCGCGGCGTGAGCTACCACGGGATCGCCCTTAACGTCGATCCGGACCTGGCCGACTTCGAGCTGATCGACCCGTGCGGCATGCCGGATGTGGAGTCGACCTCGATCGCGCGCGAGCTTGGGTTACACGGGGCCACGACGACCGCCCCATCCGTTGAGGCCGCGGCGGGCGTCTTCGCCCGGTCGCTAGTCGCATCGCTACGCGCGTCCGGCTGAGCTTATGGCCGCAGGACTGTTCGAGCTCCGGAAGGACCCGATCACGGGTTGGTGGGTCGCCACAGTCGTCGATCGGGCGTTCCATCGCGACAGGTTCGCGACACCGGCCGAGCTCATCGACGACGGCGACGATTGCCAGAACTGCCGGCTGCCGGCAGGC
>JANMPL010000010.1:0-1831 GCA_031369845.1 Chloroflexota bacterium | reverse complement strand
CGGCTGCCGTCATGGGGCGCTTCGTCGAGCGCCGGGGACCGCGCGCCTCGGGCACGGGAGCGGCCGTCTTCTGGGGTACCGGGCTCCTGGTCGCCAGCCTCGGCGGGAAGCTTGGCGTCATCCAGGTGCTGTGGCTGGGATACGGCATCCTGGGCGGCATGGGACTCGGCATCGGCTACATCACGCCGGTCTCGACCCTGGTGAAGTGGTTTCCCGACCGCCGGGGTTTAGCCACCGGGCTGGCCATCATGGGCTTCGGCTTCGGGGCCGCCATCGGAGGTCCGGTCTACAACTACATCATGTCCCGGGTGGCCGCCGGGCAGCTTGGTCTCTCCGAGTCCACCTATCGCCACGGCGTCGTGAACTACAACGCCGCGAAAAACATCCTGAAGGGCATGCACCTCCACGATTCGTCCACGGCGGCGATCGAGCTCCCGGAATTCTTGAGCATGGTGCGCGATGGACGGAGCGAGGAGGTCCTGGCTTCGCTGCCCGAGAAGCAGGCCCGGGACGCGGCCGGCACGCTGGCCGCGCTTCAGAGCGGCCAGGCCGATCCGGGGCTGGCGCCGTTCTGGGCGGCGGCGGGCACGGCGCCCTTCCGGAGCGCCATCGCGGCCGGCATCTCGGCGGCCTTCTTCTTCGCCGGGATCGCCTATCTCGTCATCATGATCGCGGCTGCTCGCTACATCGAGCGGCCGCCTCCGGGCTGGATGCCGGAGCGGATGAAAGCGGAGGTGGACGCCGGCAAGCGCAAGGTCATTCCCGACCTCACCCAGCTCACGGCCAACGCCGCGGTCCGGCAAGCCCCGTTCTACGGCCTCTGGGTCATGATGTTCATCAACATCTCGTGTGGCATCGGCATCATCTACACGGCGTCCCCGCTGGCGCAGGAAAGCATCGGCCTGACGCCCGCCCAAGCGGCTGGCGTGGTCGGGCTCATGTCCATCTTCAACGGCCTCGGCCGCCTCGGCTGGGCGTCGCTGTCCGATTACCTGGGCCGTCCGAGCATCTATACCGCCTTCTTCATCATCCAGATCGTCGCGTTCTGGGTGCTGCCCGACATCACCAGCGTCATCCTGTTCCAGATCGTGCTCTACCTGATCCTGACCTGCTACGGCGGCGGGTTTTCCACCCTCCCGGCGTATATCGGCGATCTGTTCGGCACCAAGGAGCTGGGCGCCATCCATGGCTACGTCTTGAGCGCCTGGGGTCTGGCCGGCGTCACCGGCCCGCAGCTGGTGGCCCGCCTGTATCAGGCCACGGGCTCCTACCAAGCCGTCCTGCACGTGTTCTCAGTGGTGTTCGTGGTGGCGCTCGTCGTGAGCATCATGATGACCATCCACGTCATCAACGCGCGCAATCGGATGACGACCGCGACGATCTTCTCGTTCGACGGCGCGGACTTTATACGGATCCAGACCACGTTGCTCACCGCCGAGGGCAAGCCCGCCCTCAACACGAAGCTCGATCGCGAGTCGGCCAGCTATCAGGCCCTGGTGCAGAACTACTCGTATCGGGGAGAGGCCACCATCTTCGGCCGGAAATACGAGACCTACTACGCGCCCCTCACCAACGCGCAGGGCAAGCTCGACGGGGCGATCTTCGTCGGAAACCAGAAATGACCGTCGCCGCCGCCTCGGCCTGCGCCCGCTAAGTAGGCAAAGCGCGGTCAGCCCGACGCAACAAGCGCCCGGGCAGCAATCATACGTCCGGTCGCCGGGGGGAGAAGTTATGGTACGCGGTCTGCCCTATCTCACGACTATCAGCCCTCGCATCCCGATGAGCCCCAAGCGCTTGAACCTGCTGGCGGACAACACGCGCAGCGCATCGT
>JANMPL010000006.1:0-4320 GCA_031369845.1 Chloroflexota bacterium | reverse complement strand
TCGTCGAGCGTTCGGCCGTGGCGGATCGCCGTCAGCACGTCCTGGAATTCGCGGCCCTCCGGCAGCGCGTAATGGACGTCGTTCGTGACGACGACCGGCAGCCCGAGCTCGTCGGCGAGAGCGGCCGTCTGCGCAACGAGCCAATCGTCGTCCGGCAGGAGGTGATGCGACAACTCGAGGTAGAAGGCGCCCGGAAACCGAGCCGCGAACGCCGAGGCAGCCGCCAGTGCGCCCTCACGATCGCCGACCAGGAGCCGGCGGGCAATCTCCCCCTCCCGACAACCCGACAGCGCGACGAGGCCGTCGGTGTGCTCGGCGAGGAGCTCATGCCTGAAGCGCGGAACTGCCTTCGTCCCGGCCAGATTCGCTCGCGAGACGAGCCGGCACAGGCTCCGATAGCCGGCCGCGTCGCGGGCGAGGAGGACGAGGTGCGAACCACGCTGGCGCTCGCCGATGCCGCGGTGATCCTCCTTGACCGGCTCCCGATGACCGGGCAACCGGGCGCGCTCCGGGCGCGGCCGATCCGGCAGGCCTTCGACGGCGTTCGACCCGGATCCGTCGCCGGCGTCCGATGCCGCCCGCCGCCGGCCGCCACGCCTCGCCGGTCGCCGGGCGGGGACGACGACCCGGTGCGGGTCCGGGACGATCGCGTCGAGCAGCTCGATCTCGACCCCGATGACCGGATGGATACCGGCCGCCTCTGCCGCCGCGGTGAATCGGACGACGCCATAGAGGCCCTGGTGGTCGGTGACAGCCAGGCCCGCCAGGCCAAGCTCGACCGCTTGTTCAACGAGCTCGTCGGCGGCCGACGCACCGTCGAGGAACGAGAAGTTCGTGTGGCAGTGGAGCTCGGCGTAGGGTGCCATCGGGACGGTCGATGATAGAACATATGTTCTATCTCGGATAGCCCCTGGACGAACGCCCGACCCGGCATGGCCCCATCGAGGGATGCCCCTGGGTTGCCATCTGACGTTTAATGGCGTCCATGGCCCGGACCCGTCACGCTCGGCGCCGCCTCGGTGCCGTGGTCGTGGCCATGATCGCCGTCAGCGGCCTGCTGCCGCTCACAGCGCCGCCGTCAGCCGACGCCGCGGACCCGGGAATCGCGCCCCGAGCCGATGTCGAGAGCTTCCTCAGCCACCAGGTCTACGGCTATCTCCCGTACTGGCGCCTCAACTCCGGCACGGCCGGGCAGCTCGACTACGACCTGCTTTCGACGATCGCCTTCTTCGGTCTCGGCATCAAGGCAGACGGCAGCATCGACATGGCGTGGCGGGGCTCCATCGCTTACATGAGCGAGGACGCCGAGGCCGTCACGAACGCTGCTCACGCCAAGGGCGTCCGCGTCGTCCCGACCTTCCAGCTCTTCGATAAGGGCAGTCTCCCGAAGATGACCGCCTTCCTCGACAGCAGGGCTGCCCAGGACCTCTTCATCGCCCAGGCGCTTGACCTGATGGCTCGCCGCTCCGCCGACGGTGCCAACTTCGACTTCGAGCCGATGCCGTCGTCGATGACGGCGCGGTACCTCGCCTTCCTCGCCCGCTTCAATACGGCGATGGACGCCCGGTTGCCCGGCGCGACCCTCGTCAATGCGTCGTCCGCAGGCGCGCCCGCAGATCTCATCACAGGCCTCGTCCCGATCGTCGACCAGCAGTTGGTCATGACCTACAACTACCGCTGGACCGGCTCGACGGTGACCGGCGCGATCGCCCCGTTGGACCACGCCAGCCGGAACGTGAAGATCCACATCGCCCGCTTCATGGCCTACGCCCCGAAGGCGAGCCTCATCCTTGGGGTTCCCTATTACGGCTACGACTGGCCCGTGACCAGCACGGAACCAAACGCGACGGTGCGAGCCGACAAGACGAAGTTCGGAGCGGTCCGGTCCGTGACGTATGCCTCGTCGCGGACCTACCTCGCGGCCCATCCTGAGATCGTCCGCCATTACGACACGCTCGAGGGGAGCAGCTTCTACTCGTACTGGGATCCGTCCCATCTGACCTATCGCCAGGTCTATTTCGAGGACGAGCGAAGTGCTGCCGCGAAGTACGAGTACGCCATCACGACGGGCCTCGGCGGTGTCGGTCTCTGGACCCTCGGCAACGACGCCGGCTACACGGAGATGTGGGACGCGCTCGAGGTCTTCTACGCACCGAACCACGAGGTCACGGTGTCGGGCAGCGTCAACACCATCAGCCGGTTAAGTGGCTCGGTGCGTGCCTACCTCGACTACTCGGTGGCGAATCTTGGAGATGTGCCGGAGCGGGGTGCGATCCGGTGGCGAGTCCGCAACAAGGACGGCCGCCAGATCGCCCGGGGCACGGTGACGACGACGACCGTCGGCATCACAAAGACGCGGGCCGGGACAGCGATCATCGTGCTTGGCTCGGCCCCCGACCTGCCCGCCGGCACCTTGACCGTCGAGGTGTTCTTCGTCACGCCCGATGACGTCTACTCCAGCGCTCCGAGTGACTTCCGCCAGCCCTTCTAGTCCCTCCTCAAAACAGTACGAAAATTCACCTTCAAACCCTGAAACAACATCGGGTGGCCTGGCGTCTCACAGCCATGCGACAGCACCGTTCGCTCTTGACCGCCACCGCCCGCACCGCGGCGATGGTCGCCCTCGCGATGTTGCTGATCCTTGTCATTCTCCCGGCCATGCTTGCGGCCCAGGCCGCGAGCATTGGCTGAACCATCCAACGTCTCGCGCCTGGGGGCTCGGGACGATCGGGCGACGCGACCGCAACGGTCGACGCCGACCCGCCGGAGGGGCCTGGTGAGCGGGTCCGACCGGCCACAGGACCCCGTCGTGCTGGGGCGCGACGGGGTCCTCCCATGTCTCGTGGACCGCAGCGCAACGCCCTCCTGACGCCGAGCGTCTATCCTGAAGCCGGGCATCGATCCATCGCCGCTGGGGGTTACGCGCCATGCAGATCTCGAGACCTCGCGATGTCGGTCCGTTGGTGCTCGTCGTCGGGATGCTCCTGATTCTTCTGGTCGTTACGCTTACGGTCGCTCCGCAGCGTTGAGCCCGCGGGCGGGCGCTCAGTCGTAGAGCCGTTCCAGGTGCCAGGTGCTGTCTACGCGGTCGAGATAGATCAGGGCTAGCCAGCGATTCCCGACGACCTTGAAGTAGTCGCGCTCGATCGGAGCGCGCCACCAGGCCTCCTCCACCCGCCAGCGGTTGCAGACCTCGACCGCTTCGCGCCGGCCGTTCCAGCGGACCGCGACGAGCTCGCCGGCGGCATCCAGCTCGACCTCGATCGCGGGGTGCTCGCGGAGCAGGCGGGTCACGGCCGCCACGTCCAGCGCGATTCGGGCAGCGGCGCATCCGGGTCGGCGATTGCGACCCGCCTGACCCGATCCTCCCCGAACGTCAGGGCGAGGCGGGCGAGCTGCCAGCCCAGCCGGGCATTCCGCGCCGCCTGGGGGACGAACAGCGGGAGCTGATGCCCGACGGCCGGCTCGACGCCGGCCAGCTCGAGCTCGATCCGCGAGACCGGCGCCGGCGGCGGCGTCCGCTCGAGTCGGGCGAAGAGCAGCCGCTCGATCGCCTCGGCATCGGCGGTCGGTTCGGGGAACCGTTGCTCCACGCTGAGTTCGGTCGGAGTCCCGCCTCGGGCGAAGCTGAGGTCCAATGTCAGGCGGAGGTGAGCCCGAGCGGCGGCGGTGCCTCGACCCTGGAGCTGATCGGCGAGTGCGCCGGCGAGGCGGTGGAGGACGAACCGGAGCGGGTCCAGCTCCTCGACGGCGGGCTCGATCGGCAGGGCGAGCGCGAGTCGCTCCGGAGCCCGCCGCGGCCGGAACGGCGCGATCTCCTGCCCCTGGGCCCGGGCCAGGAGTCGTTCGCCTTCCTCCCCGAACCGGGCGACGAGCGCCGACCGCGGCAACTCCGCGACCGCCCCGATCCGCCGCAACCCGAAGCGCCTGAGGCGGGCCTGGATGTCCGGATCGGGGGTCAGGAGCGAGGCCGGCAGCGGAGCGAGAAAGGCCGCCTCGCCGTCCGGCCGGACGATCCGCGGCTCAGGCGGCGTGGCGTTGACGGCGGCGACCGTCGCCGCGAATCGGGTCCCGGCGATCCCCGGCCGGGGCGCTCCCGGCAGGATCGGGGCGAGGGCGGCGACGAGGCGCCCGACGAGCTCGGGCTCGCCGCCCCACAGTCGCTCCAGCCCGTCGACCTGGACCTCGACCAGGCCGAACGCGGGATCTGCCTGGTCAGTCGTGCCGGCCAGCCCGGGACTGAACCGGGCGAGCGCCTCGAAGGCGGCCTCGACGGCCGTGGCGTCGGCCTCCGGCTCGGGATCGAGGAAGGCCGCCTCA
>JANMPL010000619.1:0-2641 GCA_031369845.1 Chloroflexota bacterium | reverse complement strand
GGCAGGCCGGGAACGGGGTACTCCTGCTCGCCCGAGATGCGGAGGGGCGCACGGCTCGTGGCGATGACCGACAGCCGCTCGCTCGAGCGCAGCAGATCGGCGATAAGCGGAGCTCCCTCGATGACCTGCTCGAAGTTGTCGAGAACGAGGAGGATCTGGCGCTGACCCAGCCAGTCGACAAGAAGGTCGCGCGCGGATCGGCCGGCCGACTCGACAAGCCCCAGGACGCTAGCGATCCGCGACGCGATGAGGCTCGGGTCTCGAACGGGCTCCAGGGGCACGAACCAGACGCCGTCGCCAAACTGGTCGGCGACGTCCGCCGCGAGCTGGAGCGACAGGCGGGTCTTGCCGGTGCCACCAGGCCCGGTCAGCGTCAGCAGGCGGGTTGTCGCGACAAGGACCGCCGCGTCGCGCAGCTCCGTCTCGCGCCCGACGAAGCTCGTCAGCTGCGTGGGCAGGTTGTTGGGGCGGCGATCGAGGGTCCGGATCGGTGGAAAGTCGGCCTGGAGGCCTTCGATCACGAGCTGGCAGATTCGTTCCGGCCGGAGGTCCTTGAGGCGGTGCTCGCCCAACCCGCGGATCGTGACGCCTTCGGGCAGCTCGTCGGCGATGAGCGCGGACGTCGTCTCAGAGAGGAGCACTTGACCGCCGTGACCGGCGGCGGCGACCCGGGCTGCCCGATGGACGTCGGCGCCGATGTACTCGCCGTCGGCGTCGAGCGTGCCGTCGCCGCTGTGAAGGCCCATCCGGACACGAAGCGTCACGTCGGCCGGCCAGGGTTCCGCCGCGAGTCGCCGCTGAGCGTCGACGGCAGCACGGACCGCGTCGGACGCCCGCCGGAAGACCGCGACGAAGCCGTCGCCCTCGGTCTTCTCCTCGTGGCCGTCGACGGATGCGATGCCCGATCGGATCAGTTCGCGATGGCGGGCCAGGAGGTCGGTCCAGCGCTCGCCGCGGAGCTCCTGGGCGAGCTTGGTCGAGCCCTCGATGTCCGTGAACAGGAACGTAACGGTCCCGGTCGGTTTCGGGCGCACGACCGTGGCGGATCCCTCGTCAGTGATGCTGCTGCTCCGTGACGGAACGAACCCGGGCTGCGAGCCCGCGGATGATGGCTAGGGCCAGCGTCGGGTGGTCGAGGAGCGCCCGCTCGAAGTCCCACGACGCGAGCGCCAGGCAGCGCGTCGGCTCAGTGGCGACGACTTGGGCGACGCGCGGCAGGCCGTCGAGCACCGAGAGCTCGCCGAAGAACTCGCCGGGGCCGAGAACCGCCAGTTCGTCGCCGTCGCGGACGACCCGGACGGCGCCATCGACCACGACGAAGAAGCCCGTCCCGATCTCGCCCTGCCGGGCGATGACCCGGTTGGCCGGAAACTCGACCTCGATGGCCCGCTCGGCGACTGCAGCGAGGTCGGTCGGTGCGACTCCCATGAACAGCCGACAGGCACCGAGCAACTCGGATCTTCGGTCCCGGGTGAGCGTCAACGAAACCTCCTCTTGAACTCCGCTGATGCTGCCGCCGGACGGGTCCGTCGTCAACCTGTCCCGCGGGCCGAGTGGCAGAATGCGCGGAGGGAGATCCCCACACACGGAGGAGCGTATCGCGATGGCCAGCCGCCTCGAGCTCGTCGACCAGATTGCGGGCTTCGCCCTGTTCGCGGATCTGCCGACTCCGCAGCTCGAGCGCGTCGCTCATACCTTCGAGGAGCGGCTGTACCAGGAGGGCGAGCGGGTGCTGCGCCAGGGCCTCTCCGGGTCGGCGTTCCACATCATCCTCGACGGCGACGCCAGGGTGGTCATCGACGGCGAAGAGCGCGCGACGCTGTCACGGGGCGACTTCTTCGGCGAGGTGTCGATCCTGCTGGGCGAGCCGCCGGTGGCCGACGTCGTGGCTGTCCGCGAGCTGCGCTGCCTCGTCCTCCCTGGCGCCCAGGTGCGGCCGTTCCTCCTCGACAACCCGCCGATCATGTATCGGATGCTCCAGGCCCAGGCGCGCCGGCTTCGGAACGCGAACCGGTGGCGGAGCTGAGCGACCGCCCGTTCCCGCCGGGTTCGTACCCGGTCATCGTCGTCGGGAGCGGGCCGGGCGGCCTCCAGGTTTCGTACTGCCTCAGCCGGCTCGGTATCGCGCACGCGCTGCTGTCGGCCGATGCGGCGCCGGGCGGCATGTTCCGGCGCTGGCCGTTCTTCCAGCGGCTCCTGTCGTGGACGAAGCCCTACGCGCCGGTACCTCGCCTGGAACGGGCCTACGAGCGGTACGACTGGAACAGCCTCCTGGTAGACGACACGGAAAACCGGGCGATCATGCCCAGCTTCATGGACGGGACCTCGTACTTTCCATCCCGGCCCGAGATGCAGGCCAACCTCGAGGCCTTCGCCGATCGGACCGGCATCCGCGCCCGGTACGGCTGCCGCTGGACAGGGACGAGGCGGGAATCCGCCGCGGATGGCGACTCGTTCGTCATCGAGACGACCGACGGGGAGTACCGGACAGGCACGCTTGTCATTGCGGTTGGCATTGCCGAGCCGTTTGTGCCCCAGACGGCGGGAATCGAGCTGGCAGCCCACTACGCCGAGACCCAGCCGGCCGAGTCCTACGCCGACAAGCGGGTATTCATCATCGGCAAGCAGAACTCCGGCTTCG
>JANMPL010000575.1:0-2236 GCA_031369845.1 Chloroflexota bacterium | reverse complement strand
GGCCGTCACGCACGATCGGCGTCACCTGCCGCCCGGCGCCAGGGTCCGGCGCCAGCTCGAGGTCCCGGCCTGCGGCATCCACGGCCCGCCCGCCGGGCAAGGGATAGGCGATTCGGAGCTCCGGATCGCTGAGCGTGCCGGCCAGGGTGTCGCGGAGCCCACCGACCGGCGGCGAGTGGCCGAGATCCGCAACCACTCGTGCGACGCTCGTCCTCGATCGCCCCGCCCGAATCCACTCGACCACCACCCCGGCCGCAACGAGGGAGAGCAACGCCGCTTCGGCGAGTCGGAGGACATGGGCGGGACCGTCGGTCGGCATGACGCTCCGCCCGGCCGCGCGGCCGAGCTCCAGGGCTAACACGAGAGCGAACAGCGCACCGGGAATGTAGAGCGGCGTTCGCAGGGTCCGGGCCGCGGCGGACTGGCGGACGACCGACACGGCGAGGAAGACTGCGACGGCGATGGCCCACGCAGTTCCGGCCACGACGCCGACGGCCACAAAGGCGCCCGCAAGTTCGCTCGATCGAACCAGCGCCACCAGGTCGTCCGGACAGAACGAGCAATGGATCGCCGCCGCATCGAACGTCAGCGCCGGAAGGAGCCCGAGCAGGACCCCGAAGATCGCGTAGCCGGTTGCGATGAGGACGCCGCCGGCGCGACTGAGGCCGCCACCGAACACCAGGATGGCGTGGACAACCACAGCCGGGTAGACCCAGCCGAGCACGAGCCCGACCGTGAACCCGATCGACGACTCGATCGCCGGATTCGCCCACTCGGCGAGCAGCCATGCGATCCCGGCCCCCGCGAGGAGCAGACCGAAGCGCCGTCGCCGGCCGCGGCGGAGGTGCTCGAGGCCCGCGCCGACGAGGCCGAACCCGGCGATTAGGGTCAGGACCGTTGCAATCACAGACTCGCTCGCCGACGAGAACCCCGGGACGCGCCAGGCCGTGACGACCGAAACAAGCCCGATGCCGACGGCGGCGGCGAGACCGAGAGCGATGAACCACCCCGACGAGCGAAGCTGGGTGTCCGTGAACGGCTCGGCCGCGCGAGGGCCGATCGACGAGGTCGTCACGACAGCCCACCGGTCGGGGCCGCGCGGCGCGGCAACTCCACGCGAATCGTCGTGCCGACGGAAGATGCGCTCTCGAGCCGGAATCTGCCCCCGAGGGCTTCGACCCGATCGGACAATCCGCGGAGCCCGCCCCGCGACTCGAAGCGGGCGCCGCCATGACCGTCATCGGACACGACCAGGTGGAGCGATCCGCTCGTCTGCCGTAGGTCGATTGCGATCGTCCCCGCGGCAGCGTGCTTGGCCGCGTTGGCGAGCGCCTCGGAGCAAACGAAATAGAGCGTCGCCTCTGTCAACGCATTGGCCGCCTCGACGTCCAGGGCCAGGTCGACGGGGAGCGGCGATCGACGGGCCAGTTCGACGAGAGCAGCCCGCAGCCCGCCACTCGTCAGGGTGGCCGGATGGACGCCCCGAGCGAGATCGGCGAGCTCGGCCCGGGCGCGTTCCATGTCGGTCCTAATCCGTTCCACCGCGAGATATTCGTCACGGCCGGCGGGCTGAACCTGGGCGAGCAGGGCGGCGACCCGTTCGAGGCGCTTCACGGCGCCCGCTTGGAGCCGTCGCTCGAGACGGCGCCGCTGATCGTGCGCAGCCTGGACGAGCCGCTCTCGCGATGCCTCAACCTCGACGACGCGCGCGCGGACAACGGCTTGCATCGTGGAGTTCGACATCGCCAGCGCCGCCGCAGCCGACAGTGCCCCGACGAGACGAGGGTCGTCCAGGACGGCTGGATCGTGGGCGATAAACCCGATGGCCCGGCCGGCGACGACCATCGGCGTGACCGCTCGACTGGGGGTCGACGGCGGGAGGGCGACCGGCTGACCGAACTCGTCGAGGAACGAGTCGGGCGATTCGTCGACGGCGTACGCGACCACAAGTGACGGATCGCCCAACGAGCGGGCCAGGCGTTCGCGCGCGCTGCCCGCAAGCGCCGCATCGCCGAGGTCGACGATCGCGCTCGTGAGGAGCCCCCGCGACCAACGTGCCGCGAGGAGATCGACCGACAAACCGATGGCGCCAATGGCCAGAACGGCGTCGTACGCGAGCAGAGAGGTGATGCCGAGCGACGCCCCCATCTCCCGGACGATCAGCGGCGCCAACAGTGCAATTCCCGTCGCGATCGCGGCGGCACTGGACGTCAGCCTTGCCCGGAGCATCGCTCCG
>JANMPL010000570.1:0-2868 GCA_031369845.1 Chloroflexota bacterium | reverse complement strand
GCACTCCAGCCAATCGCGCATTGAATCGTTGGCAGGAATCAGATCGGCCCGCCAGGATGGCGGGCCGTTGCCACTGACTACGCGGGTCTAGTCGAAGTAGCCCGACAGGTCGAGGATGAGGTGGGTCAGCTTGCCGGGCGGCGCCTTGTAAACGAACCACGACCGGCCGCCGGCGTTGAGCGGCAGGGTCACGCCGTTCGCCCGGGTGTCGCCGAGCGGGAAGTTCAAGACTGACGTCGTCGGGTTGACCTCCGAGTTGAGCGTCGCTGCATGTCTCACAAACCCCGGGAACTACACCTAGGGTTCTCTGGCCCGCGGGTACGAGCCGAGAATCCTGACCATCTGCGTCTCACCGCGGAGGGCCTCGATGGCCGCCGCGCAATCGGCATCGGACGCGTCAGCGTCGACGTCGACCCAGAACAAGTATTCCCATCTCGCGCTCCGCGTCGGGCGCGACTCGAGCCGCGAGAGATTGACCCCACGCGCGGCGAACGTCCCCAGACACCGATGCAGCGAACCGGGCACGTTCCGGACCGCGAAGACTAGCGTCGTCTGACGCGGCGCGTCCACTGCGAGGGACCCGGGGGCGTCGAGCGTCGTGCCGACGCGGGCAAGGACCGCGAACCTCGTCCGGTTCTCGTCGCCGGTCTGGACGTTGTCGGCGAGGACCTCGAGGCCGTAGAGCTCCGCGACGCGCGGGGAGGCGATCGCCGCCGCGCCACGCTCGCCCTTCTCGGCGATCATGCGCGCTGCGCCGGCCGTGTTGTAGGTCGTCATGACCTCCCAGTCGCGGCCGCGCAGGAATTCGTCGGCCTGGGCCAGCGCCTGGGCGTGGCTGTACACGCGCAGGATCCCCTCGATCGATTGGCCCGGCAGGGCGACTAGGGCCAGCCGCACCGGAACGCTCGTCTCCCCGACGATCCGGATCCCGTCGTCGTAGAACTCCGAGAGGAGGTCGTACGTCTCGCGGATCGAGCCCGCCAGCGAGCTCTCGATCGCGACGACGCCGGCCGATGCGTCCCCGTCGCGAACCGCCTCGAACACGGAGCGCCAGGCAGGCACGGGCCGGGCCTCGAGGTCGTCGCCGAAGAACGCGTGGACCGCTTCCTCGCTGAAGGCGCCGGGCTCGCCCTGGAAGGCGACCGTCAGCGCTCGAACCACGCCGTGGTGTCGTGGTTCGCTTCGTCGGGGTCGAGCTCCGCGCGGCGCTCCTTGGCCTCTTTGGCCCCGACCCGCGCTCGCTTGCGGTTACCGGCCGACTCAGCCGCGCCCGCCCAGTGCTCCTCGGCGAGGAGCAGGTTGATCGCCGCGATGTACGCCTCGATCGAGGCCGCGATGATGTTCGTGCTAGTCGACTGGCCCGTGTATCGGCCCTCGCCCCGAGCGCCGCCGGCTGCCGACGGCGGGGCGATCGTGACCGTCACCCGGCCTTCGGCGTCCGGTGCATCGCCGAGCGCCCGGACCGCGTAGCCGTGCAGGCGGGGATGGCCGGTGAGGACGCCGGCAAGCGCCTCGTCGACGGCCCGGAACAGCGCGTCGATCGCGCCGTTCCCCTCCGCCGATGCCTCCCACTGGTGATCGCCCGACGCGATGACGACCGCGCCGCGGCTGTTGACGTTCGAACCGGACGTCACCGTCCAGCGGGCGAGATGGAGGGTCGGTGCCTCCGCGGCCCGATCCGAGGTGGTCGTTGCTGACATCGTCGTTACCTCCCGGCCGGAGCCGTCGTGAAATGCCGCTCGTCGCGGCGTCGGAGCTCGGCGCCGGATTTCCAGATCGCGTATTCGAGGGAGTCGGCGAGGGCGGTCGCGGACGCCGCGATGATGTTCGTGTCGCTGCCCATCGTCGACCATTCGCGGGCCCCGTCGCTCGAGTCGATGATGACCCGCGTCTTTGCGGCCGTCGCGGCGTCGCCGTCGAGGATCCGGACCTTGTAGTCGATGAGATGGACCGAGTCGATATGGGGGTAGAACGCCCGGAGCGCCTTGCGGAGCGCCGCGTCGAGGGCGTTCACCGGGCCGTTGCCATCCGCCGCGGTGTGGAGGATTTCACCGTCGACCTCGACCTTGACGGTCGCCTCGGCGAGGAGCTCCTGGCCGGATCGTTGCTCGACGAGACAGGTGTAGTCGACGATCTTGAACGGCGGGACGTAGCCCTCCTGGTGGCGGCGGATGAGGAGCTCGAAGCTCGCCTCGGCGCCCTCGAACGCCTGGCCCTCGGACTCGAGCTGCTTGACGAGGTTCGAGAGGACCTTGGGGTCGATGACCCCGTCGAGCTGGTGACCCAGCTGCTCCGCCCGGATCCGGGTGTTCGCCTTGCCGCCCAGCTCCGAGACGACGAGCCGCCCGACGTTGCCGATCGTCGTCGGATCGACGTGCTGGTAGCTCCGCTCGACCTTGGCGACGGCCGCGCCGTGGACGCCGCCCTTGTGGGCGAAGGCCGACCGGCCGACATACGGCTGGTAGTCGTCGGGCTTCTGGTTGGCGATCTCGGCGACCGACCGGGCCAGTTCGGTCAGGTTCTCGATCGAACCGCCACCAGCCGGCACGAGCTCGTGGGGGGTCTTGAGAGCAAGGTTGGCGAGGATCGAGACCATGTTGGCGTTGCCGCAGCGCTCGCCGTAGCCGTTGATCGTCGCCTGGACGTGGCGGATCCCGGCCGTCACCGCCGCCAACGATTTGGCGACGGCGAGCTCGGCGACGTTGTGGGTGTGAATGCCCCAGGTAATGTCGGGCGCGTACTTGTCTGCGTCGAGCGTGCCACGGACGTCGCCGACGATCGCCAGCAGCTCGTCGGTCAGGGTGCCGCCGTTCGTGTCGCACAGGACGAGCGTCCGGCTGCCGGCTTCGCGCGCGGCCCGCAGCGTGG
>JANMPL010000561.1:0-4947 GCA_031369845.1 Chloroflexota bacterium | reverse complement strand
CGCCGCGTGGAAGCCGGCGGATCGGCCAGAAGGTCCTCGACGACCTGTTCTCGCGGTTGTCGCGCGACGCGTTCGGTGGCCATCGGATCGACCGGGCCGGCCGGGGAGGGGAACGCGAGGAGACGACGAAGCCGTACGAGTTCGGCGACCCGTTCCATCTCGACATCCGAGGCACGATCGAGAACGCGCTTCGCCGGCCGGAGAACGCACCGGGCCTGCGGCCGACCGCCGGCGTCGGCCTCGAGTCCGACGACTTCGAGGTCTTCCGCACGGAGCAGCTGACGCGAACATCGACCGTCCTCCTCGTCGACATGAGCCGCTCGATGCTCCTGCGCGGCTGCTTCCTCGCGGCCAAGAAGGTCGCGGTCGCGCTCGACACCCTCATCCGGACGCAGTTTCCCCACGACGACCTCGCCGTCATCGGGTTCGCCTACTACGCCCGGGAGCTGCGGCCGGAGGCCCTCGCCGAGCTCACCTGGCACGGCTACGAGTACGGCACGAACCTCCAGCACGGGCTGATGCTCGCCCGGCGGATCCTCGCCCGCCACCACGGCGGCGACCGCCAGATCGTGGTAATCACCGACGGCGAACCGACGGCCCACTTCGAGAACGGCCAGGTCGAGTTCAGCTACCCGCCGACGCGCCGCACGATCCAGGAGACGCTCCGCGAGGTCCAGCGCTGCACGCGCGACGGGATCACGATCAACACGTTCATGCTCGAGCGGTCGCGGGCGCTGGCTGAGTTCGTTGCCCTCGTGACCCGCATGAACCGCGGGCGCGCGTTCTACGCGACGCCCGAGCGGCTCGGCGAGTACGTCCTCGTCGACTTCGTCTCACGCCGGACCGGGGCGGTGTCGTAGAGTCGCGACGCGGACAGATCGACCGTTTCATCGGCGAGACACGTCCCGCGCGTGAGGGGGACCCTGGATGACCTTGTTCCCGTGGCTGCTGCTGCATGTGTTCGGCGCGATCGTTGCCTTTGGGCCCGTCTACGCCTTCCCGATCATCGGGGCGATGGGCGGCAAGGAGCCGCAGCACGCGAACTTCGCGACCCGGGTCAGCGAGGCCATCAGCGAGCAACGGGTGTTTCCACTGGCGGTCTTCCAGGGCATCACGGGCGTGGGGCTGATCCTGGTGACCGGGATCAACCTCCTGGCGACCCCTGGCTCCTCGTCGGGATCGTCCTTTACCTGATCACGATCAGCTACAACTTCTTCATCCAGACGCCGACGGTCAAGAAGGTCATCGAGACGACCTCCACGCCGCCGCCCCCTGGCGCCTCCGGGCCGCCGCCGGAGCTGCTCGCCTTGATCCGCAGGATCCAGCGTGGCGGGATGTTCAGCGGGCTGATGATCGCCCTGATCGTGCTCTTGATGATGGTCAAGCCCCAGTTCTGAGCGGTCTGTTCGCGGCGGCTACCATGTCAGTCGACAGCCCAGGGACAGGAGACTTCGACTGATGCCGCACGTCGCCGAGACCCCCGACGACCTTCTCGGCCGACTCGGCCGCTCCGCCCATGTCGACGGCGACCGCCTCGTGGTCGACGACCCTCCGGCCTTCCGTGGCGAAGTCATCCGAGACCTCGCCTGGACGGCGTCCTTCGCCGAAGAAGGACCGACGGTCGACATCGCCCGCTGGCTGATCCACGAAGCAGCCCAGGCGCTCGGGGCGCGTACGGCGAGCATCCACGAGCTGTACATGGCTCGTGCCCGCGGCGAGGTCCACGGCTTCACGGTGCCCGCCTTCAACTTGCGGGCCCAAGTCTTCGACATGGCCCGGACGGTCTACGAGACCGCCGCCTCGGCCGACGTCGGGGCGGTGATCCTCGAGCTCGCGCGCAGCGAGCAGACGTATACCTTCCAGCGCCCGATCGATTACTCGACGGCCGTCCTCGCCGGCGCCATCGCCGCGGGCTGGGAGGGGCCGGTGTTCATCCAGGGCGATCACTACCAGTTCAATGCCAAGAAGTACGCCGAGGATGCTGAAGCCACCACGGAGGAGATCCGACGCGCCTGCCGGCTCGCGATCGAGGCGGCCTACCGGAACATCGACATCGACTCGTCGACGCTCGTCGACCTCTCCAAGCCGACCGTCGAGGCACAGCAGCACGAGAACTACGTCCGGGCGGCGGAGCTGACGGCGCTCATCCGATCGCTCGAGTCCGACGGCGTCACGATCAGTGTTGGCGGCGAGATCGGCGAGGTAGGGAAGAAGAACTCGACCGAGGAGGAGCTCCGCGCCTACCTCGACGGCTATCGTCGCGAGCTCGATGCCCGCGCTCCCGGGGCGCTTGGCCTCTCCAAGGTGAGCGTCCAGACGGGCACCTCACACGGAGGCGTGCCGCTGCCGGACGGGACCATGGCCGAGGTCAAGATCGATTTCGAGGTCCTGAGGCGACTCGGCGAGGTCGCCCGGGAATATGGGCTCGCCGGGGCCGTGCAGCATGGCGCCTCGACGCTCCCGGACGAGCTGTTCCACCGTTTTCCGGCCGTCGAGACGGCCGAGATCCACCTGGCGACGGGCTTCCAGAACACGATGTACGAGCACCCGGCGTTCCCCGCCGAGCTACACCGGGCAATCGAGTCCTGGTGCTCCGCCAACGCCGCGGATGAGCGCAAGGACGGCCAGACCGACGAGCAGTTCATCTACACGACCCGAAAGAAGGCGATCGGTCCGTTCAAGCAGCAGCTCTGGGACCTGCCGACGAACGAGGAGATCCTCGCGGCCCAGCGCCGGAAAATCGCGTTCCTCTTCACGGAGCTGGGCGTGAACGGGTCGATCGAGATGGTCGAGGGCTACGTCCACCCCGTAGAGATCCACCGGCCCCTTCCGGACGCGCTGCGGGGAGCCGGCGCCAGCCGCTGACGGGCTGCCGGCTTCAGGGCCGGAGCAGGTAGAGCCGGAAGGCGACGCTCTCCACGGGCAGGATCTCGACCGACGAGAAGCCGGCCTGTTCGGCGTACGCCCGGACCGTGGAGGGCCGGATCACCGTTCCCGTCGCGGCCGAATCGGGCTCGGTCATGCTTGCCGGGAGACAGTGAAGGACGCTCCACCCGTAGTGACGCCGATCGCCCTCGCCGGCCGGGCCGGCGAACTCGTCTTCGGTGATCTCGTCGGCCACGAGGACGACGCCGCCGGGGGCCAACGCCTCGCGGGCGGCCTTTAGCACCTGGACCGGCTGCGAGAGGTCGTGCAGCATCTCGAACATGGTCGCCACGTCAAAGTCGGCGCCCGCCAGGCTGGCCGCGTCACGAACCTCAAAGCTCACGCGATCGGCGACGCCCTCTTGCTTGGCGGTCGCCGTGGCGGCCGCGATCGAGGCCCGGTCGAGGTCCACGCCTTCGACTCGGGCGTTCGGAAAGGCTCGGGCCATCGTCACGCTCGACCAGCCCTCACCGCAGCCGATGTCGAGGATCCGGGCCGATTCGCCGGCCAGCCGCGCGGTAACGTCCGGGACGGCCGCAAACCATGATGGGAGCTCCGCGGAGTAGACCGGACGGGTCGACGCCGCCTGGCCCTCCATCATGTCCGGCCCGTAGTCGGCGAACGGGATGCCCCGGCCGCTCCTGAAGGCCTCCACGAGCCGGGGGACCAGCGTGAAGCAGGCGATCTGGGCCTTGATCGTGCCGCCCATCCCATCGAGCACGTCGGGGTCGAGGAGGACCGCGGCGTACTCACCGGGGAGGCTGAAACGCCACGCTTCCTGGTCCCGGGTGGCCTCGAGGATCTCTGTTGCGGCCTGTTGCTCGAGCCACTCGCGGATCAGCCGCTCGTTCGTGCCCGTTCGGGCCGCGAGCTGGGCGGAGGTTGCCGGCCCGTCGTCGGCGAGCGATCGATAGAGGCCAAGCTGTAACCCGAGGTAGGCCGCCGCCACGTCGAAGGCGCCGTTCGTGGAATCGGTTAGTCGGCTGGTGAACGCCTCGCGTCGGGTCGGCGCCGCGGTAGAGGTCATCGAGTCTTCCCTCCCGAAGCCGTCCGCGGGAATGTCCGGCGCGGACGGATGGTCGGCCGAAAGCTTAAGGCGACGGCATTCGGAACGCGCGTTGACTCGGCAGATTCGGAGCCCTATCCTCGGCCGAGCCGCGGCGCCTTGAGGGAGGATCGTCGCAGCCCAGCGTCCTCGCGTTCACTCCCCAGAGGTCAGTCTCGCGCCCACTCAGGCGCGGAGGTAGGAGGAGGAGAATCGTGACGGGATCGGTCCAGGATCAGGCAGAGCGCGACGATGCGCATCTGCGCTCATTGGGAATCAAGCCGGAGCTGAGACGAACGCTCGGATTCCTGTCGAACTTCGCGATCGCGTTCAGCTTCATCAGCGTCTCGACGGGATCGTTCGGCAATTTCGGCGTCGGCATCGGGCTCGGCGGGCCCGCCTTCTTTTGGTCCTGGCCGATCGTCATCCTCGGCCAGACGCTCGTCGCCCTGGTGTTCGCCGAGCTGGCGAGCCATTTTCCGGTCGCCGGCTCGATCTACCAGTGGTCGAAACGGCTGTCGAACCGCACGCTCGGTTGGTTCACTGGTTGGTTCTACTTCTGGGCCCAGGTCGTCACCGTGACGGCGGTCGCAGTGATCGTGGCCTTCGTAATCGACGGGATCCATGGTCCGGTTGGCGAAACCCCGTTCCTCGACTCGCCCGACCCGACCGGTCGTACGACGATGTTCACGTTTGTCTCTCTCGCGACCCTCGTCGTGACGACGCTGATCAACGCGTTCGGCGTCCGGCTGCTGTCGATCCTCAACAACATCGGCGTCGCGACGGAGATCCTCGGGATGTTCGTCTTCGCCCTGATCTTGCTCTTCTTTGCCAACCACCAGTCGCCCGCAGTCCTGTTCGACTTCGCCGGAGCGGAGCAAGCGACAAACGGAAACTACCTGGCGTCGTTCGCGCTCGGCATGTTCATGGCGCTCTTCATCGTCTACGGGTTCGACACGGCCGGGACGTTCGGTGAG
>JANMPL010000550.1:0-1552 GCA_031369845.1 Chloroflexota bacterium | reverse complement strand
CCCAAATCGACGTCTCGATGCCCCGCCCGAGAATCCGGCAGCTGAGCAGGAACGTGTCGATCGCGGCGGTCGGCCCGTCGTAGCGGGTGATGATCACGCCGGTCAGCCCGGAGTCGCCGAACTTGTCGGCGACGTTTATCGTGAAGACGTCGCTGTCGGCTGACTCAACCAGCGCCGAGATCTGCGCATCGGTGTAGCGCCGCGTCGTGAGGTTGAACTGATTCGACTTCTGGGTCAGCTCCGCGACCCGGGCGACGGTCGTGGGGTCGTTCCGCTTGACCGTCACCGCCAGCCTGAGCGAGGCGAGGAACTCGGCCTCCGATCCGTGCCGATCCCGCTCCGATTCGGCGCGGGCGATCATCCGGTACTGCTCAGTTTTCGCCGCGCTTTCCGCCGTGACGTCGTGCACCTGGAACAGGTCCGCGAGATCGGCCGCGAGCACCGGGTAGTCGAACAGGCTGGCCGGCACCTGGATCGTCCGGACCATGGGCAGCTGGCTGCGGACGGCCTCGCACTCGAATGGCGAATCGTCGAGGAAGACGAACGACTCGAGCCCGAGGTTGATCTGCTCGCTGAGCCGGATCAGGTTCGTCGGCTTGTCGTCCCAGTTGACCGCCTTGGCGGCGAAGTGCTCCTCGCGCAGAACCATGTCCGGATGCGTGGCAAGCAGCGCGTCGACGTCGGCGGCGTTGTTCTTCGAGCACAGGCAGAGCAGGACGCCACGCCGCTGGAGAGCGAGGACGGACTGCTGGACACGCCAGAAGACGCTCGCCGGGTAGCCGTGGGGCCCGATCTTGATGCCGGCCTGGAGATCCTCGCCGAGAATCCCGCCCCACAGCGTGTTGTCGCCGTCGAGGGCCAGCACTTTGTAGAAGCGCGAGCCGAACCCGCGGGTCGAGCGGTACACCGCCTGGGCGAGCAGGTCCATGAAGGCCGGCGCGAACGGCGCGTGGAACCGTTCGTAGGAGCGCCAGTCGTGAGCGCGCTCCCAGCCGAGGCGGGCGGCGATCGATCGGGTATCGAGCTGCACGACGTTCGCGAACCGGGTCGCCTCGACCGCGATCGCGTCGTTCAGCAAGGCGATCCCGCGGTCGACGTCGTCATCCGGCGAGGCGATCGCGGGCGGCGTGAGCCGATGGACGCCAGCCACGAAGACATGGGTGATCCCGGCCATCGCCTCGAGTGTCAGCGCCAGCTGCCCGCCGAACCGCTCGATCGCCGCGGCGAGATCGGTCTCTCCGAGATTCGCGACGCGCGCCTCGAACGCCGGCAGGACGGCGTCGGCCAGGTTTAGGAGGATGACGGCGTCGACCCCGTCGGCGGCGAACTGGCGGGCGTTGCCGAGCGGATCGTCGAAGGTGCCGACGGCGATCCTGGCACGCTGGCCGTGGAGCAGCGCCTCCCTGCGGAGGTACGTTCCCAGGAGATCGATCGTGACGTTGCCCGACAGGCCGAACGTCACCGTCCGACCGGTAGTGGGCTCCTTCTCGAGTGCCGAGACCAGTCGCGTGACCTCGCTGAGATCGGAGCCGGCGCGTTCGAGGTCGGTGAT
>JANMPL010000546.1:0-2271 GCA_031369845.1 Chloroflexota bacterium | reverse complement strand
CCCAGCACCAACAGCGTCCGGCGGTTCAGGCCGAGCCGCGCGATCGTCAGCACCAGGCAGACGACGAGGAACGCCTCCCAGACGGCCGCTGCGGCCTCGAAGGGCAGCAGAGCCAGCGGCCGGAAGACGATCGCCAGCAGGGGTGGGTAACGATAGAACTCATTGTCGTTCGTCGTCGCCGGCTGGTCGTACAGCGGCAGCCCCGCATTGAGGCGAGCACCCGCGTCGTAATAGGCGTGGACGTCGGCGAGGGGGTCGGTCGACAGGTGCAGGACGAGCGTCTGGATGCCGAGTGCCAGCCCGAGGACGGCCGCGCCGGCGAGGACGCGGCGGACGTTCGGGGTGTCGAACGCGGCAAGCCTGCCGGCGGATGCCATGGCGACCATCCTAGCGACCCGTCTGGCGGGTCACGCCCTCCCCGCGGGGGGTCGTCGAATAGCCGATTCGTACCGGTCGGAACGCGGCAGGGCCGGTGCTACGCTGCACCGACCGTGCGAATCCCGATTGCCCTGTACGTGCTCGCCCTCGCGGTCCGGCTGGTACTGATTGCCCTCTTCCCCGACCCCGCCTACCCCGACTCGTACTACTACGTCGACGTCGCCAATTCCGTGGCCGGGGGGCACGGCCTCCAGGTCGATTTCATCTGGATCTTTGCCGAAGTCGGCGGAAAGCTCCCCGCGGATCCGACCCTCCCGATCCCGAGCAACGCCCACTGGATGCCGCTCGCGTCGCTCGTCCAGGTGCCGTTCATCTGGTTGTTCGGGTCGAGCCCCGTGGCGTCGGCCCTGCCGTTCGCTCTCATCGGGTCGCTCGCCGCGCCGCTCGCGTGGGCGATCGGGCGCGATGCCGGGATGCGACCTCTCGTGTCGGTCGGCGCTGGGGTGTTGACGGCAATCCCGGCGTTGTCGCTCGTCTACATGACCCAGCCCGATAACTTCTCCCTCTACCAGCCACTCGTCGCCGGAGCGCTGTGGATGGCGGCCCGCGGGCTCCGAGGTCACGCCCGGTCGTTCGTTCTCGGCGGGCTTCTCGTCGGACTGGCGACCCTGTCGCGTAACGACGGGCTGCTCGTCGGGGCGACACTCGGTCTCGCGTTCCTCTACGACCGCTGGCGGGCCTGGCGATCCGGCGGCTCGCGGCGACCGGCGATCCCCTTGTGGGCTGCCGTTGGCTGCTTCGGCCTGTTCCTCTTGATCATGGCCCCGTGGTGGATCCGTCAGCTCGAGGTATTCGGCCAGCTGTCCCCATCGACGGCGTCGGGCAAGGTCCTCTACATCCGCTCGATCGAGGAGTGGAACTCGATCACGACGCCGGCGACGCTCAGCCATCTATTGGGCCAGGGCGCCGGTCCACTCCTTCTTAGCCGGGTCGGCGGGTTCGTGGCCGCCGTCGGCATCTTCACGACGCTCGTGGCGGCCGGGATTCTCCTGCCCTTCATGCTGATCGGCGGGTGGGTGCGGCGGCGATCGGTCGACTTCGGGCCGTTCCTGACGTACGCCGCGATCCTCTTCGCGTTCTCGGCGCTGGTCTCGGCGGTTCACGTGCCAGGCGGGACGTTCATCCATTCGGCCGTCGCCCTGGCTCCTCATGCCTACCTGCTCGCGCTCGAGGGCATCGTCGTCGCCGTCGCCTGGATCGCGGCCCGGCGGCGGGCCTGGGACCGCGACACGGCGACGAAGCTCTTCGTTGCGGCGGCGGTCGGGTTCACGATCGTCGCGGCGATTCCGGCGGCGCTCCTCGTCCAGGGGCGCTGGGATCGCGAACGGGTTGAGCGACGGGCGGTCGCCGCAGCGCTCGACCTGGCCGGCGCGGCGCCCGATGCCCGCCTGATGTCGATCGATGCCGCAGGCTACCGCTACTACACGGGCCATGGCGGCGTCGTCACGCCGAACGATCCACTCGACACGATCGGGCAGGTCGCCGAGGCCTACCGGATCGAATGGCTGGTCATCGAGCGTGATGATTCGGTGGCGGCGCTCGAACCCGTTTTCTCAGGCGAGGCCCGTCCCCGATGGATCGGTCCGCGGCTCATCGGCATCCCGGGGCGGGGCGGCGAAACGAGCGCAGCGATCTACCCGGTCTGCGTCAGCGCGGCCGATCCACGCTGCGCGATAACGGCGGCGGGGGCGACGCAGTGAACCGCCGAGAAATCTTCCTGTCGGCCGGGCTCGTCTTCGTCGTCGCCCTTGCCGTCCGGATCGTTGCCGCGTCGCTCGTCGTGTTTCCCCAGCCAGAGGACACCGCCTACTACGTCGGCGTCGCCCGCAACCT
>JANMPL010000471.1:0-5281 GCA_031369845.1 Chloroflexota bacterium | reverse complement strand
GCACGAAGTCACGGTCGCCGCCCTCGCCACCGGCGAGATCCTCTCGACCCACCGCATCGAGCCCGACAGGGGCTACTGGCGCAACACACGACGAGACCCCGGCCGATGGCCGGGGTCTCGAGCGACCCGATGATCACAGATGTCGCCGATGTCGCGACTCATGTGTCACCGATGTCGCGACTCATGACATGGCTGGCGAGGAAGGATTCGAACCTTCGATCTCCTGATCCAGAGTCAGGCGCCGGAATCAGGCCTCGCGAGCCTTCATGTGAGCGTGAAGGACAGCAATCTCTGTCCGATTCCGGGATGAGTCATGCGCACATCCCGGCACTAGTTAGGCGCATATCGTAATCCGCGAATGAATCAAGCGCCATTCCCGCGGTCGACCCCGATTCGTCCCAAGCTCAGAGGCAGTAACCCACCAGCGGCGACGACGACGGCCGCCACCGCGAACGCCGCGGTCGGCGACGCCAGCGTCCAAATCACGCCGACGGTAACGCTCGCCACGAAGTCGCCGGCGCTCTGGATCGCAGCGAGCAACCCGAAGGATGAGCCCCGCAGTTCAGGTGGCGCCATCGTCGCGACCGAGGCGTGCTCGGCCGTCTCGACGACGCCGATCGCGATTCCAGCGAGCGCGAACGCCGCCGCCAGCGCCGCAATCGAGGTGTCCGCGGCTGCGAAGCCCGCGTAGGCTGCGCTGAAGCAAAGCGCGCCAAGCGCGAACAGTCGAGGCCCGCCGAAGCGGTCCACGAGCCACCCGGCCGGGAAACTCGCGAGCGTGGCCGCGAGGTTGTAGCCGACGTAGAGCAGGATCGCTACGCCGGCAGCGCCGGACGCGTCTCGACCGGGCATCAGGAGCTCAGTCGCGCGGAGGATGAGCAGCGTGGCCGCCATGTTGCCTGCCTCGAAGGTGGCAATCGCGACGAACAACCGGCCAAGTGGGCCGCGAAGGACGGGTCGGACCACGATTCGAATCGGCGTTCGCACGCGGGTCGTGTCGTGGCGTAGGTGCCTGACTGCGTACACGATCGCGACCGCGGCCAGGAGGCCCGGCACGACCGACAGGAGGATCGCTTGGCGGACCCCGACGAGCGATACGAGGAGTAATGCCGCGAGCGGCCCGAGGACCGCGCCGGCGTTGTCCATGGCTCGCTCGAAGCCATACGCCCGGCCGTACGCGTCTGGTTCGACCGCGTCCGCGAGCAGCGCGTTGCGGGCGGGTCCCCGAACACCGCGGGCGATCCACGCGGCCGAACGGAGGAGCGCCACCTGCCAGACGGCTGTGGCCAGGCCGATAAGCGCCGACAGGATCGCCGTGAGGGTGTAGCCGCCGACCGCGATCGAGCGGCGTCGAGCAGGATCATCCGCGAGCGGCCCCCCGGCGAACTTGGCGACACCCGACAGACCGTCGGCCAAGCCCTCGATCAGCCCAAGCGCCACCGCCGGAGCTCCGAGAACCGACGCCAGGAACGACGGCAGGAGTGCCGTCGGGATCTCGTGCCCAAGGTCGGACAGGAGGCTCGCCAAGCCGATCCCGCGGACGCCGGGCGTGAACCAGTGCCCTAGGCTCCCGGGCGTCCGCATCTGTGCGAGGCTATCAGACAACAGTCGCCACTGGTATGCCAGCGACCGACAGTCGCGGGCCTTCGGACCCGATCGATCCCAGGCACTTGACAAGCCGTCGGTCGTGGCGAACGGGTTGCCCGGTCTCGTTCGGCCACAACATTCGAGGACGATCCCCGACCGATGCCTTGACCCTGACTATTCGCCGTCAAAGTCGCGTCGGGGTCCTAACCAGGTGTTCACACCCGACTCACGACTAACCGCGTCTCGCGGACGACGGCTGCGCTCGCGAAGGGCCACCACGCCGACACCCGCGACGGCGACGGCGGCGACCGCAGCGCCGACGCGCGCGACAGCGATGCCAGCGGCAGCAAGCACCGGGACCGCGCAGCACCCAGCGCATGCGGCAGCGACGGCGGCGGCTTCGCGCACGCCCCTCATCCAAACCCCTCGATGAGCTGACGGGCGTCGGTCGGACCTGAGATGTCGAGCGTGGTTGCTACCGGCGTGACACCGATTGCGAATGACAGGAGCGAGCAGCAGGCCTGTTCACGGGCCACCAGATCGGCCATGACCCGGAGATCCGCCGTCGCGAATGTCAGCCGGATGCCGCCATCAATCGGTGTCCGCACTGTGGCCTGCTTGGCGAGAGCCTGCCACTCGGCTAAGCGGCCTGCTTGGTCCTCGCCGTCGAGCGAGCAGGCGAGGTCCGGCCCCAGGCCCGGAAGCATAGCCAAGGTGCGATCAATCCTCGGAGCGGCTTTTTGGTGGCAGCCGCAGTCGGCGCCGCACGGAGCCTCGGGTGCCGGGCTGTCGAGGCCGGTGACGAAGGACGTCAACTCTGCCGACAGAGCCGTTAACGCGGCGGCCTGACCCTCGATCTCGTCGATCTTCGCCGAGATCAGCTCGCGCAATCGCTCCTGAACGGGGCCGCAGCGCTCGGCATCCCAGAGATCAGCGAGCCCGCCGATCTCCTCGAGGCGCAGGCCGAGGTCCCTGGCTCGGGCGATGAAGGCCAGGCGATCAAGTGCCCGCTCCTCGTACGCCCGGTACCCAGAGTCCGTGCGCTCCGGGGCGGGGAGGAGACCGATCCGCTCGTAGTAGCGGAGCGTGGAGGTCGGCAGCCCGGTCCGGCGGGCGGCGTCCGAGATGCGGTAGGTCGTCATGGCTCGACTGTAAACCTTGAACCCGGGTGCAGAGTCAAGACCCTTTTCACGGGTGCCAGAATGCTCGCATGAGCCGAACGAGATCCCTCCGCGCGCTGCTCGTCGCGACGATGGTCGGTGGCGTCAGCCTGCCTCACCTGATGGCGGGTGAGGTCGCGGGCTCATGGCCCACGCTGATGATCGGTGTCCTCGTCGGACTTGGGTGCCTGCGCCTTGCCCTCATGGCCCGCAGCCGGGGTGGCCGCGCATTGGGCGCCATCGGGATGACGGTTGCGTCTCTAGCGCCGCTGATCGCCTACCTCGCCCAGGAGGGGGCCGAGCGGGAGTCCAGTCTGGAGACCGCCCACGCCGAACCGAGCCTCTTCGCTGCGATCCTGGCCCAGGCGCCGCTGATCATCCTCGCGCTCTTGGCTATACGGCCACTGGTCGCGGTGGTCAGGACGGTCGTTCGGGCGTGGAGCCATCGCGCTGCGATATCGCCAGCCCGGCGACCTGCCTCCGAGGCCACGCCGGCATCGAATGCGCTCCTCCCACCGCCGGTGGCTTCAGCCTCCTCCAACGGACAGCGGGCGCCTCCCTTCGCTTGGGCACCGTATCGGCTGGCTCCGCTGGGCTGACTTCCCGCGGAGCCTCATCAGGGCGCGCTCGACGCGCCCTCTCCGTGGGAGACATTCATGACCCGTGATTTGGGCCGCCTGCGCACGGCCATGGCGACATTGCTCCTCGCCTCGGCACTCCTCTTCGGTCTCGGCATCCTCATCGAACGTGGGACGAGCTCGGCCGGGACGCCACCCGTCGAGGCGACCAGCCCGCCCGTCGCCGCGTCGGCCGCCCCGCATGTCGAAGGTTCCAGCGAGGCTGGCGAAGCCGGCGCGTCACCTGCCGCCGAAGCCTCGGCCACGACCGGGGAGGCTGGAGAATCCTCGGGAGCACATACGGAGACCACCAGCACCGAGTCGATCTTCGGCATTGATCCTGAAGCACCGCCGCTGGTCGCTTTGGCGGTCATCCTGTCACTGCTCGCGGCCTTTCTGGTCTGGCGTGACGGCCGCCGGAGCGTCGTCATCGGCGCCATCGTCGTCGCGCTCGGCTTTGCCGCTCTCGATCTGCTCGAGGTCAGCCATCAGACCCGTGAAGGCAGGACGCTCGTGGCGATCATCGCCGGCCTGGTGGCCGTCGGTCATCTGCTCGCCGCGGGGTTCGGGATCGCGATCGTGCGGCGTCCGACCAAGGTCTAGACGTGACCGGGCCGCTGCGCCCGGCGTGCAGCGGCCCGTCGCCTCATGCGCCGGAGCGCGGCACGTAGAAGATGACCAGAACACCGACCAGCGCGATCGCGCCGCCGATGACGTCCCAGCGGTCCGGCGCCTGCCCGTCGATCCACCAGCCCCACAAGAGGCTCAGGACGATGAAGAAACCGCCGTAGGCGGCGTACGTTCGGCCAAAGCCAGCCGGCTGGAGCGTCGGGATGACGCCGTACAGGAAGAGGATCGCCCCGCCGATCGCGCCGAGCACCCAGCCGCGCCCGTCGCGGAGCCAGAGCCAGACGAGGTACCCGCCACCGATCTCGAGGAGGCCGGCCACGATGAACAAGGTAAGGGAGCGAAGGGTGGCTTCCACCAAGCGAGTCTAGGCGGCCGGAGGTGGTGAAGCCGGTTCACGAGCCCGAAAACGCCGGTCATCGTCGGGCGAGACCCGGAGGTTCCGGGAACCGAACACGAGCTACGATCGTCGGGCGCCCATGACTCCCCGCCTCAGCCGCCTCGCCTGGCACGCCATCGTCGTCTCGATCCTGGTTGGGCTGCTCGCCGGCTGCGCGGGCGCCGCATCGGGCAGTCCGTCCCCATCAGCCGGAGGAAGCCCGCTGACCGAGGCAGCCGCGAAGGAAGCGCTGTTCGTCCGCTTCGGACCGCTCGTCTATTGCGACCCCGACTACTACCCCGTCGCGCGAGCCGACGAAGCGACTGCGGCGACGGAACACCTGGCTGAGATGCGCGCGGACATGCTGCCTGGACCGCAATCGCTGCTCACCTCGGCTTCGACCCATCGTCGGCGCCGAGTGGCGACGGGCTCCTCGCCGCCTACCGCGAATGGAAGATGCTCCGGGGGCTTGCGCTCACGACGTCGAACAACGGCTGGGGCTTCGATGCGCGGTTCGGTGGGACCGGATCGGACGCGAGCACATCACCGTCCATCACGCATGTCGTCGGCTCGATCACGGCCGATGGGACGATCCACATCGACAGCCAGGAGCCGAGCGGTCCTCCGCCCTGCCCGATCTGCCTTGCCCAGGGCACGAGGATCGCAACTCCCGGCGGCGAGGTCGCCGTCGAATCCCTTCAGCCCGGCGATCCTGTCTGGACCCTTGATCGCCTCGGGCGACGTGTCGCGGCCGTCGTCGACCAGATCGGGTCGATGCCCGTGCCGGCCGGCCACGAGGTCGTTCGCCTCGAACTCGTGGACGGTCGTACTGTCCTCGTGTCGCCCGGCCATCCGCTCCCGGACGGGCAGCCGGTCGCCATTCTGCGGGCCGGCGACGCCTACGACGGCTC
>JANMPL010000470.1:0-2048 GCA_031369845.1 Chloroflexota bacterium | reverse complement strand
CTTGAAGCGATCCGGTCACGCCGGCATCGAGCGGCACCGCGACCGCTCTCCAGTTCGTGCCATCCGCTGAGACCCAGAGCCGGGGGCCCGATTCGTCGGTGCCAAGGCCGACGAGACCGCCTTCGACCGCCACGATCCGTCCAACCGTGTGGCCATCGATTCCGACTGCCTGGGCCGATGTCCAGGTGACGCCGTCTGCGGACTCATACGCACGCCGCCGACGGGGTCCCGCCGGCGCAGAAGATCTCGGCCCACGGAGCCTCCTGCCACACGCCGTCGGAGGTGCGGAGCCAGCTGTCGAGCGCGGCCGGATGAGCGCAGCGGTTTGAGACGCCGCCGCCGATGGCAACGAGCTGGTCCTTCCACGGGATGAGCAGGGACGGGGTACGACCGTCGCCGGGCATTTGATCGACCGCCCAGGCGAGCCCGTCCGGCGAGTTCCAGGCTCGGGCCAGCTGAGCCGCCTGACCGGCCGGGCCGACGATGACGACGCCGACTGGTGTCGACGAGATGTCGGCGAAGGTTCCGCCTGGATCGGGCAGATCGATCCGCCCTCAAGCGCTGGTCGTGTCGGTCGTCGCGACCGGTTCAGCGGACGCTTCGACGCTCGGCGTCGGGCCGGGACCACAGGCCGCCATCACGAGCCCGACCACGCACAGGAGCGCAACGCAGCTTCGGCTTCGGTCAGTGGACCGGGTCACGGCACTCCGACGCCGCCACAGTAGCGACCGTGACGCGACTCTGCCGTCCTGTTGCTACGAAATCGCACGCCGCGGAGAACCACCTTCCCGGCATTCCATACTCCGAAACCGGAGTCCGAATCCGGAGTATCGGCGCCGGGAGAAGTGACTTCGCGCGGCGTTCGAAATCGGAGCAATCGTCGCGGGGTTTCGGCTGCGGCGCGGCGTCTAACGCCGACGCTTCAGGTCGGCGAGGATCTCGCGCGCCGCGTTCTGGCCAGGTTGGCCGGTGACTCCCCCGCCCGGATGCGCGCCCGAACCCGCGAGATACAGGCCGTCGATCGGCAAGCGGTAGCGGGCGTGGCCCAGGAACGGCCGCCACAGGAAGAACTGATCGAGCCCGGGCTCGCCGTGAAGAGGATGCCCGCCCGCCAGCCCGTAGTCGCGCTCGAGGTCGAGTGGGGTCAGGACCTCGCGCTCGCGGACGAGTCCGCCGAACCCGGGCGCGAGGCTCTCGAGGGTCGCGACGACGGCATCACCGACGGCGTCGCGCTGACCGGGGTCGTCCCACGGGCCTTCGCGCAGGGCGTACGGCGTGTACTGCGCGACGACGCTCATGACGTGGGTGCCGGCCGGGGCGTCGTCGACGAGCGACGGGTCGACGAGGGACGGGATCGTCGCCTCGAGGACCGGCGACTCCGACATGCGCCCGTACTTCGAGGCGTCGAACGCCCGCTCGATCGCATCGATACCGGGCGCGACAACGATCCGACCGCGCAGCAGGGTGGCGTCGTCGCCGGCCGCCGCCGTGAACCGCGGCAAGTCCGCGAGCACGAGGTTGACCTTCGACACGACGCCGGGCGTCCGGTAGTTGCCGGCACGCCAGAGCATCGTCGGGCCGATCGCGACCGGATCGCAGAGCTGCGTGAGGGTCGATTTCGGGTCGATGCCCGACACGACCGTCGAGGCGGCAATCTCCTCGCCGGAGGCGAGGGCGACGCCGGTCACGACGCCGTCCAGCGACGTGATCGCTGCGACGTCGGTGCCGCAGCGGATCTCCGCTCCCGCCGCTTGGGCCGCAGCGGCGAGCGCATCCGACACGGCGCCCGGCCCGCCCAGAGCGAACACCGTTTGGCCGGCCGCTCCCCCGTCGTTGCCGGCGGAGTCCCCGAGCATGATCGCCGTCGTCCCCGCCGACCACGGCCCGACGGAGCAGTACGCCACCCCGCGCCAGGCGATCGCCGCCCGGATCGCGTCGGTCTCGAACGCCTCGGCGACGAAGTCCGCGATGGCCATCGGCAGGACCCGCAGGATCGTGTGGGCGTCGCGCTTGCCCAGGCCGCGGAACGTGCGACCGAGCTTCAGGCC
>JANMPL010000416.1:0-6214 GCA_031369845.1 Chloroflexota bacterium | reverse complement strand
CGTGCTCCTGGTGGCCGTCGGCGTCGATCGTCTGGTGGAAGTAGCCGTTGCGATACATGAGCCCGACCCCGATGAACGGCAGGGCCATGTCGGACGTCGTCTTCGTGTGGTCGCCGGCGAGAACGCCAAGACCGCCGGAGTAGATCCCGAGCGACTCGTAGAACCCGTACTCGGCGCAGAAGTAGGCGATCGGACCTTCCGGCATGTCCGGGTACCGGCGCTGGAACCAGTTGTCCGAGCCGTTGGCGAGGTAGTGATCGAAATCCCGGAGGACGCCCTTCACCTCGGCCATGAACGTCGTGTCGTCGAGGAGGCGGGTCCAGTCGACCGGCCCGCTCAGGACGGGGATCGGGTTGCGGTGACGCGTCCACGTCTCGCGATCGATCCGGCTCCAGATCGTCCTCGCACGCGGATGCCAGCACCAGTAGAGGTTGTAGGCGAGGTGGCGAAGACCCTCGAGTTGCGGCGGAAGGCGGAATGACGCCGCGGGAATCGAGGGGACCTGTGGCGCGGGGTGCATGTCCGGGGGATGATAACGTTTGCGGCGGGGTCCTCAAACCGGTCTAGCGCATGGTTCGGTCTCGCGTCGGCCGCCGGTAGCGCTCGCAGCCCGCGCCTCCCGGGCGCTCGTCCGCCGGAACCCGTCGCTACCATGACCCGATGTCGATGCGCATTGCGTTCATCGCCGCGGAGTGCGAGCCGTGGGCAAAGACCGGCGGCCTCGGGGACGTCGTCGACGCCTTGGCGCGGGCCCTGCCCAGGGTTCCCGGCGCGACCGACGGTCTCGTCGACGTCTTCCTGCCTCGCTACCGCTCCGTGGCGGTCCCGGCGAGCGCCGGCCCGGGGAAGCGCCTGCGCGTACCCGATCCCTATTCCCTCGACGGAGCCGTCGAGCTCACGGTCATCGACGTCGAGGCCCACGGCTACCGGCTGCGTCTCGTCGACCATCCCGCCGCCTTCGATCGCGACGGCCTCTACGGCTCGCCCAGCGGCGGCGACTACGGCGACAACGCCTGGCGGTTCGGCCTTCTTTGTCGAGCGGCACTGGAGACCCTGCGGGCTGAGGCCGACCGACCGGTCGACCTGATTCACATCCACGACTGGCACTCGTCCCCGACCGCGATCTTCCGGGATCGCTGGTACGAGGACGACCCGATCCTTGGTCGCGCTGCCGTGGTGCTGACGCTCCACAACCTCGCCTATCACGGCTGGACGCCGCTGGAGTCGCTGGGCCAGCTGGGCCTGGCCCGCGGCGATGGCATCGTCAACGAAGACGCCGTCGGCATCGACCTCCTCGCGTCCGGTATCGAGCTCGCGGAGATGGTGAACACCGTGAGCCCCGGCTATGCCCGCGAATCGCTGACGCCGTCGCTGGGTTTCGGGCTCGACGGGGTGTTGCGGGCGAAAAGAGACCGCTACCTCGGCATCCTCAACGGCCTCGACACCGAGGTCTGGAACCCGGCGACCGACGCTGACCTCGCCGCGACCTATTCCGCGGCGGACCTGGCCGGCAAGGCCGACTGCCGGGCAGATCTGCTGCAGCGGGTCGGCTTCGACCCGACCGACGATGGCCCCGTCCTCGGGATGATCGGCAGGCTGGATCCTCAGAAGGGCTTCGACCTGCTGGCTGCCGCTGCTTCGCGCCTGCTCGCGGCCGGCAGCCGGCTCGTCGTCCTCGGCAGTGGGGACCCTCGGATCGCCGCGGATATCCGCTCCCTCGCCGAGCAGCGGCCGGACCGGGTTGCGCTGCTGGAGCGATTCGACCGGGCGATGGCGAGGCGGATTTACGCAGGGGTCGACTTCTTCCTGATGCCCTCGAGATTCGAGCCGTGTGGCCAGGGCCAGATGATCGCGCTCCGCTACGGCACCCCGCCGATCGTCCGGCGGACCGGCGGCCTCGCCGACTCCGTCGTCGACGAGCTGCGCCTGCCAGGGGAGGGGACGGGGTTCGCGTTCGACGCCGCGACGCCGGATGCCCTGGCCGACGCATGTGAACTCGCGATCGCGATGCGCGACGCAGGAGGCCCCGCCTGGGACGGGCTGGTCGCCCGTGGCATGGCGGTCGACTTCGACTGGACGACCGGCTCAGCGCCGCAGTACGTCGACATGTACAAGCGGGCGATTCAGATTCGTCGCCGGAGCTGATCGGACACCCCAACTGGCCAAACATGCGCCCACAGACTATTAGGCCAGTTGAACCGTCGGTATTCGGCCGTCGGTGGATCCCAATTGGTCGCCAGCGGCTGATGAATGGAGGTCGGGCGCCGGAATCCTGACGCCTTTCCGGCCTGATAGTCCCCGAGGAATATCTGGCAAGTCGAGGGCCGAAGGTGGGGCAGGCGATCAGCCCTCGAGCGCGCGCAGCACGGCCGCGACCAGCGCCTCGGGGTGCGTCCGATGCGGTGAATGCGCGGCCCCCGCGATCGTGATGATCCGGTCCGGGCCGAGGCGGGCGGCAAACTCGGGAAGGAGGGCGTCCGGGACGTAGCCGCCCACGGCCGGATCGCCGCGGATCAGCCAGACCGGCAGCTCCTGTGCTGCCGGATCGGCCAGGGCGCCGAGGCCGCCGTCCCAATCGCCGTTCTTGGTGAGGATGTCGCGCACGGCAGCCTCGTCGAACTGGGTAAGGCCTTCGGCCTTGGCAATCACGTCGCCATGGGGCCACGTCGGATAAAGGCGACCTACCGTCGCGACTGCTTCGTCGAGGTCGTCGTAGGCGCGTTCGACCGGGTCCTCGAGCATGGCCGCGATTGCCGCGAGCGGGAGGGCCGCCGGATCGATCAGGACCAACGTGGCGGGGACGAGGCCGGCCGCCGGCATCGAAGCCGCGGTCATCGCGCCCCAGCTGTGGCCGACGATCCGGAGATCCGAGCGGTTGAGGCCGGCCGCCCTGACGAACGCAACAAGATCCGTTGCGTTGTCGCGGAACCGGTAGTGGCCACGCCAATGCCCCGTCGCGCCGTGGCCGGGCAGGTCGGGAGCCACGACCCGGAACCCGGCGGCAGCGACGGCTGGTCCAACGCGCCACCAGGTCCCCGCCGTGGACGTGACGCCGTGGAGCAGGAGGACCGGAGGCGCGTCGGCGGCTCCCCAGGCGAGGGCATGGAACGGAATGCTCGCGGCGTCGACCGTCAGTTCCGCTGGCGGTGAGGGAGCCGCGAGCGCTGTGGCGACGTCGGGAGCGAGGTTCGGGCTGCCCGTCGCCGTGCTGGTTTCCCTGTTGATTGCCGTATCGGCCACGCCGCCTCCTGCGCCCGTCCAGTCCCGCTCGACCGTGGCCGGAACGTACCATAGCCAGCCCCTTTGGCCCGGGCCTAGCGTTCCGCCATGGCAGTGACGACGAAGCGAAACGGGCCGGAACGACAGCGCGACGACCCGCGATCAGCCCACCGCCGTGAGATGGTGGAGGGCCTGTTCCTCCTCGCGGTGCTGATCGTGCTCGCCATCGTCGCGAAGGTTCCGACGGCCTAGGTCGCGCGTCGCCACATCGTCCGCGGCGCTAGAATCGCCCTCCACCGCAAGCGTCGGAGGGTTTCATGGCCAATCAGTTCGTCGTCCAGCTGAAGAACGAGCCCGGTGCGATGGCGACGCTGGCCGAGGCGCTGGCCGCCCGCGGCGTCGACCTTCGGGCGATCGGAGGGGGCGGGATCGGCGACGCGGGCCACGTCATCATGACGACCGCCGACGACGACACGACGAAGGCGATTCTCGAGGAGGGCGGCTACACTTTCATCGAGGGCGAATCGATCCTGACCGAGGTCGACGATCGGCCGGGCGGAATGGCCGCGCTGTCGCGCCAGCTCGCCGACGCCGGGGTCAATATCTACGGCCATCTCTTCCTCGGCCGATGGGGCGATCGGGCGATGTTCGCCTTCGTCGTCGACGACCCGGATCGCGCTCGCCCGATCCTCGAGCGCAAGCGCTGACCTCAGGCGCCGCTGCCGAGCGCCCCGGGCGCCAAACCAAGCTCGAGCTCCGCGGCGCTCGCCGCCCAGCGCTCGACGTCGTCGCGGCCGATGGTCGTCCCGTGGGCGACGACCTGTAGCGCGAGCCCGTCGACGAGCGACAGGATCCGCCAGGCGGCGGCTCCCGGGTCCGCGGCGACGAGCTGGCCGGCCGCCACGCCCTCCCTGATCGTCTTCTCAAGCAGGGCCTGCCAGGCCAGGTTCAGGCGCCGCGTCGTGGCTTGGATGGCCGGCCGCCGGGCGGCCTCCGCCCAGGCATCGAGCCAGAGCTGGAACGCCCAATCGGCGTCGGCGGGGGCATACGTCCGGAAGAACGCCGCGAGTGCCGCGACGGGACCGTCGGCCGCCGCCATCTCGTCCGCCGACCGGGCGAGGTCGGCCTCGGCGACCCGGGCGAACGCGGCCGCGAGGACCTCGTCCATGCTCTCGAAGTAGTGATGAACGAGTCCGCTCGAGGTACCCATCTCCGTGGCGACGTCCCGGACGGTCGTGGCCGCGAGGCCCTTCTGACGGGCCACGGCGAGAGCCGCTGCGACGATCGCGTCGCGACGATCGGACGGGCTGAGACGGGCCATGTCTCGCCAGACTAGACGATATTGCGCATTCGTCCAATAGCCGCTATCGTCGCCGGACGTCCGGAGACATGCCGTCAAATGATCCGAACCTCGCCCTTCCACGAGCGCACGAGCGCCGCGAACGAGACCGGCCTGTGGGCCCACTGGTCGGGCTACTTGTCGGCCGCGAAGTACCAGATCTCGGAGAAGTTCGAGTACTTCGCGATCCGCAACAGCGCCGGGCTGTTCGACTCGTCGCCGCTCTTCAAGTACCGGATCCACGGGCCTGACGCGGAGCGATTTCTTGGTGGCGTCCTGGCCCGCGACATCCGCGCCTGCCCCGTCGGTCACGGCCAGTACACGATCTGGTGCGACGACCGGGGCTATGTCGTCGAGGACGGCGTGGTCTTCCGTAACGCGATCGACGACTACCTGTTGACGGCGGCCGAACCCAACCTCGCCTACTTCGCGGCCCTGGCCGGCGGCCATGATGTCGAGATCGAGGACGTCTCCGAGCAATACGGTGTCCTCGCCGTGCAGGGTCCGAGCTCGAGGACGATCCTCGCAGGCCTAGACCCCGCCGTCGCGAAGCTCGCCTATTTCGGATTGACGAAGGCGAAGATCGGCGGCGTGCCGGTGACTGTGTCCCGGACCGGCTACACGGGCGATCTGGGCTACGAGATCTGGATGGCGGCCGAGGATGCCGTCGCCGTGTGGGACACGGTCGTGGAGGGCTCGCGTGGCAGGGGCGTCGTCCCGTTCGGCCTGACGGCGCTGTCCATGGCGCGGATCGAGGCAGGCCTGCTGCTGCTCGACGTCGACTTCCAGTCGAGCCGCTTCGCCTGGACCGACGCGCACCGCTCGACCCCGCTCGAGCTTGGCCTCGGCTGGATGTTCAAGGACCTCGCCACGAATGATCGCGCGTTCCTTGGCCGCGAGGCGATCGCCCGCGAGATCGCCGACCGGACGTCACGATGGAAGCTCACGGGTCTCGTCCTCGACTGGCGCGAATACGACCGGCACTTCGATGCGGCCGGGCTGATCCCGCCCAAGGACCACACGCCGATCGAAGACGAGTACTACATCTACGACGACGACCTCAAGCAGCTCGGCTACGCAACGAGCCTCATGTACTCGCCGATACTCCAGCGCCACATCGCGCTCGCCCGGGTGCCGCTGACGCTGACGGCGCCTGGGTCACGGGTGAAGCTCGAGCTCGCGGTTAGCCACCGCTACGAGTACTTCGACGCTCACGTCACCCGGCTGCCGCTGTACAACCCGGATCGAAGGACCGCCTGACATGCCGAAGACGACTACGCCGACCGCTACCGCGCCCAAGGCCAAGGCACCGAAGGCCCCGAAGACGACCGCTCCCAGGACGACCTCGTCGACCGACCGGACCTATGACGCGATCGTCATCGGCGGCGGCCACAACGGCCTCGTCAACGGCGCGTATCTCGCCAAGGCCGGGCTCCGGACGCTGATCCTGGAGCGCCGCAACGTCGTCGGCGGCGCGGCCATCACCGAGGAGCTCCGGCCGGGCTTCTGGTTCACGACGTTCTGCCCGAAGGAGGACGGCGATTACCTGCTGCTCGGCCAGGACCACGCCGAGAACCAGAAGGAGATCGCCCGCCATAGCCGGCACGACGCCGACGCCTACGACGCCTTCAACCACGACGTCCTGAAGGTCCTCCA
>JANMPL010000407.1:0-5105 GCA_031369845.1 Chloroflexota bacterium | reverse complement strand
GCCGCGATCGGGGGCTGGATCACGATGGGCGCGTACCTCCTCATCCTCGTCGCGTTCACCGTCGCCCCGCTGACGGCGGTTGCGCCACTCCGGGAATCGGCGATCGTGCTCGCCTCGGGGTGGGGGACGCTCCGGCTGGGCGAGGGCGCCGACCGTCGCGAGGCGATCCGCCGGCTCGGCGCATCTGCGCTGGTCGTCGTCGGCGCGATCCTGCTGGCGCTCGACGGCTGACCGGCTGGCGCCGCTGGTCAATCTTTGAACGATCCGGAGGACGTTCTCTCCAATACGGTTAACCACCGGCGTTGCGGGTGGTCGAGAATTGAGGCGAGGGCTCGATGTCTCCGTGACATCGACCGGGCCGAGGACGCCGTCCAGGACACCCTGGTCAAGTGTTGGCGGGATCTGCCGGGACTGCGAGATCCGGATCGTTTCGACGCCTGGCTCAACCGCCTTCTCCTGAACTCCGTGACCGATGAGGCGCGCCGCCGCGGCCGTTTCGCGGCGAGCATCACGGTTCTCCGGATCGAGCCCACCGAGCAGGACGGCGCCAACGCATTGGCCGACCGAGACCAACTCGCTCGTGTGTTCGATCGGCTGTCGCTCGACCATCGGACGATCGTCGTGCTTCACCACTATCTCGGGTTCACCGTCGAAGAGGCCGCATCGACCATCGGGATCCCGGTCGGGACGGCCAAATCGCGGCTGCACTACGCGACTGACGCCCTGCGTGCCGCGATCGAGGCGGACGCGCGAACCGAATCGACGAGGAAGGCGCTGGCATGAGCAGGCGACCCGATCCAGAACCCGTGATCGCGTCATGGCTCCGGGACGAAGCCCGAGACGGAGCTTCCGATCGCCTGCTTGCGGCAACACGTCGACAGCTCGAATCCACACATCAGCGCCGTGCCTGGTTGCCGGCGCGGAGGTTCCGCACGATGAACAACGCATCCCGAATGGCCGTGGCGGCGGCGGCCGTGGTGGCCATCGCCGTGGTCGGCTTCAATCTCCTGCCCAGGGCGGACAACGGCGGCCCGGGCCCGAGCGCCACGCCGGCACCGACACCCAGCCCCTCGCCAGCGTTGCTGCCGGCGACTGGCGCGCTCGATCCAGGCGCCTACTACCTCCCCGCCGCGCCGGACACTCCATTGCGCTTCTCGTTCACGGTCCCGGCGGGCTGGTCGACAACGGACCAATACATCTACAAGGATCGTGGCTCGGTTGCCCCGGTCTATGCGCCCGGCGGTGGACCCGGCGACGTCGCGTTCTTCACGTGGGTCGTCAGCCACGTATTTGGCGACGCCTGCCATTGGCAAGGCTCCCTGGTCGATGCCGGTTCGACCGTCGATGACCTCGTGAGCGGGCTGCGCGCCCAGAAGGGCAGAGTCGCATCGACACCAACCCAGGTCGTGCTTGGCGGATTTGCTGCGAAACGGATCGAGTTGACGACCCCGTCCGATCTCGATCTTTCAACTTGCGACAGGTCCGTCGTTTCGTTCTGGCCAGACCCGGGACCGGATGTGTCGGGTGGCCTGTGCTGCACGCTCGCCGGGTCCACCGATGTCGTCTATGTCGTCGACGTTGCCGGCAGCCGCCTGGTTGTGGTCGCGAGGCACCAGGCCGACAGCACGGCGGCTGACATCGCCGAGCTCGAGGCCGCCCTTGCCTCCATCAAGATCGACGCGCAGGCGTCCAGCCCATCGCCATCCGGCACATCACCGTCCCCCTGACACGGGGTGGGCGAGCACGATCAGCGCGGCTCGGCGGACTCCACGTTCGCCGGGCCGCGCTCGAACAGCGGACGGGTCCCGTACCGCGAGTTCACCAGCGCGACGCCGCCGATGACCAGGCCCGTCCCGATCAGCAATCGGGCGTCGATCGGCTCGTGGAGGATCCACGCGCCGAGCGCGATGCCGAAGACAGGCAGCAGGTAGGCGACGAGCGACGTACGAGTGGCACCCCAGCGGCCGAGGATCCGGAAGAACAGCAGATACGCGAGCCCTGACCCGAGGATCCCCAACCAGAGGACCGCGAAGAGCGCGTCGCGCGTGATCTTCGAGACGACGTCGATCGGGTGCTCGAAGACGAACGCGAGCACGGTGACCATGACGAGCGCGAAGCCGACCTGGAAGATCGCCGGGATCATCGGTCGCAGGCCGTGGATGTTGCGCTTCGCGTAGACCGCGCCGCAGGCATACGAGATCGTCGATCCGATGAGGGCGATCTCGCCCGCGAGGTTGCCCGAGCTGACCTTGGCCGGATCGAACCCGACGAGGATGACGACGCCGATGAAGCCGACGATCAGGCCCGCCAGTCGGTTGATCGTGATTCGTTCGTCGCGCAGGAACACGGACGCGATGAGGATCACGAAGAGGGGCACGGCCGCGTTGAGGATCGCCGCCAGCGCGGAATCCACCGTGAGCTCGGCCCACGTGATGAGCGAGAACGGGATCGCGATGTTGACCGCGCCCATGACGATCAGGTGGCCGTACGTCTTCGCGTCGCGCGGCAGTGGCTCCCGAGCGACGGTGACGACGGTCGCCAGTAGCAGGAAGCCGAAGAACAGCCGGAGTGTGATCAACGTGAACGGTGGAAGCCCGGCGTCGACCCCGATCTTGATGAACAGGTAACTGCTGCCCCACATGAAGCCGAGCAGGACGAACAGGAACCAGTCGAGGCGGGAGGAGGCTGTCACGGCGGCATCATCATAGCGATTATTGGACTAGCAGCATCATCCAATCCGAACCAGACAGATGCTGTCATGAATCTGAACACGCGACGCGTCCGCATCGTTGCAGTGGGCCCTCAGGCGGGCTGTGCCTCGAGGACGAACAGGCGGGCCCAGAAGTCGCCGCGTGCCGCGGCCTCCTCCTTCTCGGCGGGGATGAGCAGGCCGGCAGCCATGAGGTCGTCGCCGCCGCGGATGAGCGAGTTGGCCCGATCGATCGACTCGTCGCCGGCCGGCCAGACGGAGACCCGGTAGGCCATGTCGGGGTCGAGACCGCGCAGGCGCACCCGGTCGGCGCCCGGTGCCGGGACGTTGAGAGCCTGGTAGTAGCCGACGACGGCCCGCTGCCGATCCGGCGAGATGCTCATCCAGGCGGTGGTGTTGCCATCGCCCTCGAACGGGCTTCGCAGCCTGACGAAGCGGCCGTACTGGAACACCTCACGATGAGCGGCGTAGAAGTCAACCTGGTCGGCGACCTGGCGCCGCTCGTCGGCGGTCAGGGTGGTCGGGTCGAGCTCGTAGCCGAGCACCCCGAAGAACGCGACCGCGGCCCGCGTCGCCAGCGGCGTGATCCGCCCGACCTGGTGGTTCGGGACCGCCGACACGTGGGCGGCCATCGAGCTGACCGGGTAGGCGAGCGACGTGCCCCACTGGATCCGGAGGCGTTCGATCGCGTCGGTGTCGTCGCTCGTCCAGGCCTGCGGCGCGAACGCCAGGAGTCCGGGATCGAACCGACCGCCGCCGCCGGCACACGACTCGAAGAGGATGTCCGGAAACGCGGACGTCAGGCGCTCGTAGAGGTCGTAGACGCCGATGATGTAGCGGTGGAAGAACTCGCCCTGGCGGTCGGCCGGCAGGGCGGGACTCCACGGCTCGGTTATGTTGCGGTTCATGTCCCACTTGACGTACGAGATCGGGGCGCTCGAGAGGACCTCCGACAGGACGCCGAAGAGATGGTCGACGATCTCCGGCCGGCTCATGTCGAGGACGAGCTGCTGGCGGCTCTCGGTGCGCTTCCGGCCGGGTACGCCGATTGCCCAATCCGGGTGGGCGGCGAACAGCTCGCTGCGCTCGCTGACCATCTCGGGCTCGATCCACAGCCCGAACTTGAGGCCAAGCGCTTCGATCGCGCGGGCCAGGCCGTCGATGCCGTCAGGGAGCTTGCGGCGATCGACGAACCAGTCACCGAGCGAGGTCGTGTCGTCGTCGCGCTTGCCGAACCAACCGTCGTCGAGCACGAACAGCTCGATCCCGAGCTCGCGGGCGACGGTCGCCATCGCCAGCAGCCGCTCGGCATCGAAGTCGAAGTACGTGCCCTCCCAGTTGTTGACCTTGATCGGACGCGGCCGATCTCGCCACGTTCCGCGCGCGAGCCGCTCGCGGAACAGGCGGTGGAACGCGTCGCTCAGCCCGCCCATCCCGGCACTCGACCAGCCGAGCAGGGCCTCCGGGGTTGCGAACTCCTCGCCGGGCGCTAAAGACCAGCGGAACGTCTCAGGGTCGATCCCGATCCGGGCCCGGGCGGTCCCGAACGGCTCGACCTCGACTTCGGCCAGGAAGTTGCCGGAGTAGACGAGCGCAAGACCGATCGCCTCACCGTCGGCCTCGGTAGTCGCCGGCCGGCGGAGGGCGATGAACGGGTTGTGCTGGTGGGACGACGCCCCGCGCGGGCTCGACACGGACTGGCGGCCAAGCTCCAGCCGCCTCGTCCGCAACGCACGCTCGCGGCCCCACGAGCCGCTGAGGTGGAGGAGATCCCAGCCCGCGTCCGGCAGGTCGAGCGAGGCACTCATCGCGGCGGCCAGGTGGAGCGTTCCGCCGCCGCCGTTGCGGAACCGGACGCTGCGCGCGACGATCGGCAGGTCGCGGAAGATCGTGTAGACGAGGGTGACGACCAGCCCGCTCGGAGCGTCGACAAGGTCGATCTCGAGCGTCTCGGCCTCCTCGTCCGCCTCGACGTAGGTCGCCGGCAGGCCCGGGATCGCGGGCTTGCCGGCGCTCAGCCGATGACCGGCCGACGCAAGCTCCAGAACGGTCGAGCCGTCGGGGTGCTCGACGACGATCGCCGGCACCCGGTAGTCACCCGTTCCGGTCGTCGGGTACTCGAGGGCGATCGGGTCGCCGAGCCGATTGTCGAATCCATTGAAGGGCGCCGGAACCAGGTGCGCGTACGACCGACCGGGAGCGAGGGCGGGGCCGAAATACAGCTGGCCGACCGCCCCGTTGTCGAGGATCCGGATGATGTAGCTGAGCCGGTCGTTGCGGAGGTGGAACTCCCGCCGACCAGCGTCGAGGTCGATCGGCACGGTCAGGGCTCGCCAAGCGGCTCGATCGTCCACGCCCAGCTGTACGTGCCGGGGCCGACGAGGTATTCCGGAAG
>JANMPL010000157.1:0-3386 GCA_031369845.1 Chloroflexota bacterium | reverse complement strand
GACGAACACGTCGGTCGCCGTCGGCGACACGGTCGTCGTCAAGTGGCTTCAGCTGCCCGAACCGGGTGAGCGTCGGGCCGCGACGCTGCTCGCCCACCTCGCGGCCGTCGGCTTTGACGCCGTCCCTCGCCCGTTCGGCTCGCTCTCGTGGACCGACCCGGATTGCCGGGAGGCCACGATCGCGCTCGCCGACGCCTACCTGCCGGACGCGCGCGACGGATGGGACTGGTGCATCGCTCGCCTGGAGGCCCATCTCCAGCACGACGACGGCCCGTGCCCACCGGACTGCGATGCGTGGATCGGCGGGCCACTGGGCCGGCTCGTCGCGGGCCTTCACGTCGCCCTTGCCCTGCCCTCTGACGTCATTGCGGAGCCGATGGCCGTGGCCACGCCGAAACACGTCGACCACTGGCGGGCGGCGGCGCTCGCGATGTTCGAGGAAGCCATCAAGGTTCAGGACACGGAGCGAGGCGCCGAGCTTGGGGCCCTCGCCAGTCCGATCCGCAATGTGCTCGCGACACTCACGGCCGAGACCGGGACGCCGGTCCAGCCGATCCACGGCGATCTCCATGTCGGCCAGGTCCTCGAGTGGCGCGACGGCCTCGCGATCATCGACTTCGACGGCAACCCGACGCTCGGGGCCGGGATGAATGCCGCTCTCCAGCCGGCCGCCCGCGACGTCGCCCAGATGACGACGAGCCTGGACCATGTCGGTCGCGTCGTCGCGGAACGCGTCGAGGGCGCCCTTGTCGCTCGCGTCGGAAGCTGGATCGCCGAGACGACCGCCGCGTTCCTGGCGGCCTACGTTGCCGGGCTCGAATCGGTCGGTCGCCGGGAGCTGTTCGACGAGGCGCTCCTCGCGCCGTTCGAGGTCGAGCAGGAGTGCCGCGAGCTGGTGTACGCCGCCAGATTCCTGCCGCGCTGGCGCTACGCTCCGATGGCTGCCCTCCGCGCCCGGTTCCGCGGCCGCTGAGACCCGCCGTCCGCCCTCGAGCGCCGGCGCCCGGATTAGGCGCCTGACACCCTCGGGACGTTCGAACGCGCGAGCTTCGCCTCGAAGCGTTTCGCAGCTTGGTCGAGCTTTTCGAGATGGTCCGCAAGGCGCCGCCGCGCCTCCTCGGCCGCCGCGTCCAGCCCCGTCAGCTCGAAGATCTTCCAGTGATTGATGATCGGCAGCAGCACTTCGTCGCGGTGGACCCGGAGGTCGTAGATCCCGGCTTTCGCGATCTGCGCGGCCTTTCGCAGGAACCCCGGAATCCCCGCTCCGGGCATCTGGAACGCCAGTACCTCGTCGACGATCGCCCGAACGGCGGCCGACGGCTGGAGCTCGAGCGCCGCCGACAGGATGTCGCGGTAGAAGACCATGTGGAGGTTCTCGTCGGCGGCGATCCGGACCATGATCCTGTCGGCGACCGGATCGTCGGAGTAGCGGCCGGTGTTCCGATGCGAGATCCGCGTGGCGAGTTCCTGGAACGCGACGTAGGCGAGCCCATGCAGCGTGTCAGGCGCGTCGTGGTCGTAGCCCTGCTGGAGCTGGGTCATGCGGCCGCGCTCCAGGGCAATTGGGTCGATGTTGCGGGTGACGGTGAGGTAGTCGCGGAGGACGATCGCGTGGCGTCCCTCTTCCGCGGTCCAGCGGCCGACCCAGTTGATCCACGCCCCGTCCCCGTCGCCGAACATCCCGTGGATGAGGCGGTGGTACGAGGGCAGGTTGTCCTCGGTCAGGAGGCCGACCTCGAAGGCCGTCTGGGCAACCCCGGTCAGGCGCGGCTGATCCGGGGTCCACGGCTCCTTGTCGAAGTCGCGCCCCAGGCGGTAGGGGATGTAGTCGTGCGGGAACCACTCCTGGGCGACCTTGGCGTGGCGGTCGTACAGCCGACCGGCCTCGGGCTCGAGCTCGTGGAGGAGCGCCCGCTCGTCGTAGTCGGTCGCCGTGGGGGCGATCGGCGGGAGTTCGATGGACATTCGGGACTTCCTCGGTCCTTGGCGGGCCGAGGGCGCCCACAGAGGGCGGCCGCTCACCGACCTGTCAGGCGTCAAGCCTAGCCGGAACGATCGCCGGCCCCTCGTGGGACGTGTGCGAACGTGCACGTCCCGCCCGACCTGCAAACAGGGTCAGCCCGGGATCAGCCCGCCCCGGCGGCCTTGAGTCCGGCGGAGCGGGATCTCTTCTCCTCGAACCGTTTCGCCGCCTGGTCGAGCTTTTCGAGATGTTCCGCGAGCCGCCGCCGCGCCTCCTCGGCGGCCGCGTCGAGGCCGGTCAGCTCGAAGATGCGCCACTGCTGGATGATCGGCAGGAGGACCTCGTCACGGTGGATCCGGAGGTCGTAGATGCCGGCCTTGGCCATCGCGGCAGCCTTTCGCAGGAACCCCGGGATGCCGGCGCCCGGCATCTGGAATGCGATGACCTCCTCGACGATCGCGCAGACTGCACGAGACGGCTGGATCTTCAGGGCCGCGCCCAGGATGTCGCGGTAGAAGACCATGTGGAGGTTCTCGTCGGCCGCGATCCGGATCATGATCTTGTCCGCCACCGGGTCGTCCGAATAGCGCCCGGTGTTGCGGTGGGAGATCCGCGTCGCCAGCTCCTGGAACGCGACGTAGGCGAGGCCGCGCAGCGTGTCGATCGTGTCGCGGTCGTAGCCCTGCTGGAGCTGGGTCATCCGGCCACGCTCGAGGGCGATCGGATCGAGGTTCCGCGTCACGGTCAGGTAGTCGCGCAGGACGATCGCGTGGCGGCCCTCCTCAGCCGTCCAGCGCCCGATCCAGCTGATCCACGCCCCATCGCCCTGTCCGAACATCCCGTGGATGAGTCGGTGGTAGGAGGGCAGGTTGTCCTCGGTGAGGAGATTGACCTCGAAGGCGGTCTGGGCCACGCCGGACAGTCGCGGCTGGTCGGGTGTCCAGGGTTCCTTGTCGAAGTCCCGTCCGAGGCGGTAGGGGATGTAATCGTGGGGAAACCACTCCTGGGCCACCTTGGCGTGGCGGTCGTACAGCCGCCCGGCCTCGGGCTCGAGCTCGTGCAGAAGGGCCCGGTCGTCGGAGTCGGGCGCCAACTCGCTTGTCGGCGGATGTTGGATGGACATTCGGGACCTCGGTCCTTGGCGGGCCGAGGACGCCCACAGCGGGCGGCCGCTCACCGACCTGTCAGGGGTCAAGCCTAGCCTTCACTGTCGAAATCGTCACCTTCCGGCGGTCGTGGCCGCGTCGTCCTCCGCCTCGGGGGTTGGGGGCGGACTCGCGGTGTCGCGGTCCTCGCGACTGTACGGAACGTTGACAACGACGGTGTGCGGACGGCCGAGGAGGGCCCTGCGCAGCGACTTCGCCGACTGGTTGTAGAGCAGTCGCTCCCACCAGCTCTTCGCCACGTACTCGGGGATCACCAC
>JANMPL010000279.1:0-3298 GCA_031369845.1 Chloroflexota bacterium | reverse complement strand
GGCGTCCATCCAGCCGAGGACGATCAGCCGCGACTGCGGCGAGTTCGAGACCCGCTCGAGCAACTCGACACCGATCGGGCCATCGATCACCCGCCGCATGTGCCCCTCGTCGCGGAAGATGAAAGGCATGTTGAACACGTTGAGGTCGTCGACGACCGGGCCCATCGCGCCCACCGAAATGCGCGCGATCTGCAACGCGCCGACCTGCGCCTGCTCGATCATTTCCTTCTCGCCGCCCAATTGCATCAGCGGGTACATCTGGATCGTGATGCGGCCGTTGGTCTGGGTCTCCAGCTTCTTGCCCATCCGGACGATCGCCTCGACCGTCGGGTAGCCGAGCGGATGCACGTCGGACGCCTTCCACACCGCCTTGTCCTGGGCCATTCCCACACCCGGCACGCCCGCCGCGCCCAGCGCGAGGGACGAGCCGCACAGCTTGACGAAATTGCGACGCTTCATGAACTCCTCCTGGGGCTGGTTTTCTTGGTTTGCCGCTCCGGCTGGTGGCCGTGCCATCTGCCGTCCGCGCCGCCGGCACGGACTTCGGGCAGGCGCTATGGTAAGTCCATTGTGGCCTCGTGGTGAAATAAATTTCACCCGGCCCGGCGGCGGGCAGGCGCCGGGCGCGCCCCGACGCGGTGCCGGCGGGCCGCCCGCCCGCTTATTTCCCCAGCATGTACAGCTGCCACAGGTCCTTGTGGCTCATGTGGCACATCGGCTGGATCGCGAGCAGCCCGGTGCGGCCGATGCTCGACTCCAGGTAGCGCATCTCAGTGAATTTCGCTTTCGTCGGCTCGTCCACCGGGACCTCGAAGCCGCTTTCGCGCATCATCAGGATGCCCTTCGCGCGCAATGCGAGCTCGGTGTAGAGCCGCAGATAGCATAGGAGGTCGGCGACCACCGGCCCGCGGAAGCGGGCTTTCATCGTGTGCAGATACCGGCCCACCGGCGAGTCGGACAACTGCCCGGAATTGATGAGCTCCAGCATTTCGGTGTCGGCGTCGAACCCGCGCCCGAGCCAGTCGGACACCGACCGCTCGCTCAAGCGGAACACCCAGAACAGCAGCGGCGGCAGCACGACCAGTACCGCCAGCGTCGCGACCCGCGGCGAGGCGACCACGTGGTTGAACGCGGAATGCAGCACCACGGCGAGCGCGAAGCCCGGCACGAGCGCGACCAGCGTCCCCAGCCGCTTGTGCTCCACCAGCGCGAGACCCATGATCGCAAACATCGCGGTCACGCCGCCGTGCATGATCGCAGTGCCGAAGCCGCGCACGATCCACGTCCCGAGCCCGGCCTCCGGTATGAGCTTCTGGTAGAGGATGTTCTCGACGATTGCGAAACCGGTGCCGACCGCGAAGCCGAAGATCGCCGCGTCGACCAGGAAGCCGATCCGGTGGGCGCGGATCAGGGCGACGATGACCAGTGCCTTGAGGAACTCCTCGACCAGCGGGCCGGCATAGCGCGAGTAGACGGCGAAGTCCATGCCGGTGGCGCCCAGCAGCCAGGCGTTCACGAAATAGCAGATCCCGGCCACCACCACGCCACAGAACACGACGGCGATGACCGCGCGCATCGAGACCAGCTTGTAGCTGTCGAGCGCGAGCAACGCGGCGAGAAAGGACAGCACGGGCGCCGTGCCCACCGCCAGGTGGAGGAGGATGTCAGCCATCGTATTCGGTCGCGGGCATGCCTACATGATCTTGAGCGAGACCATCCATTCGGAACCCGCGCGCCTGGATCCCTCGTAACCGACGGCGTAGCCGACCGACAGCGTCATGTCGTACCAGTGCAGAAGGTTGAAGCGCAAGTCGGCTTGCGCGCCGAGGCTCGCGTAGGATTTGCGCGACGCGTTCGCCGGCTCGGTCCACAGGCCCGCGGCGAAAACCGTGGGCCGCAGCCAGGACAGATAGAAGCCGGTAGTGCCGACATTCGAAAAGAGCAGCGGCGGGGCATTCCATTCGACCAGTTCCTTCACGAAGCGGAGCCCGCTGACCTCCTGGAGCCCAAATCCCGGCAATGAATAATATTCGCGGTACCGCTGCGGTGGTCCGTCGTCGACATAGTTGTTGCCGAAGCCGCCAAAGTAGAAATTCGCGACGGTAGTGTTGTGGCTGCCGTCCGCCGCGCCGGCGTAGGTCCGCGACCACAGCGACGAGTGCGGAATGGGCAGCGGGAAACCGATGTCGACCGTGCCGCGAACCTGCGGAGTCACATGGCCCTCGACCTGATTGCCGATCGCGGTCAGCGACCAGGTCAAGCCTTGTTCATCGTCGACCGCGCCGAGCGAGCGCCGCACGTCGGAGTATTGGAGCCCCACCTCCGCCGTGACCATTCGCGTGAAGTCGGTGGCGATGTTCTGGGCGTTCGGCAGCGAGTCGATCTGGTCGTAGTAGCCGACGTCGAAAGTGGCTTGCATCTTGCGCGGCTCGTCGGAGATCAGCCCAAGGTCGTAACCGAGTTTGGCCAGGTAGCCCTTGCGGCTGCGCTTGGTCGGGCCGAACAGATCGTAGAAATTCGTAGGGTTCCACGCCAAATCCGCGCGCCAGAACCGGTAGCGGCCGGAAATGTCCACGTGGCCGCGCTCGCGGCCCGGCAGGTCGTGATCCGGCGTATAGGCCGCGGTGATGCCGAGGTTCGCGAACCCCAGCGGATCGTCGAAGTTGAAGTGGTAACCGATCCCTACGCTGTCCTTGTAGCCTTCGAGCACAGGATAGGCGTTGGTGAGCCCGAGGCTCTGCAAAGGCACGTAGGGGGCCTTGCGCGTGATCACTTTCTCCTCGTCGATCGCGCTCGGAGGCGCGACCTGCCAAGTCTTGATCACCGGGTACTTTTCCGCGAGCTCGGTGCCGAGAAAGCGGATCGCGCTCGCGTCCTTGATCGGGCGTGGCTCGATGATCGCCGGGACGAACCCTTCTCCCGTGTAATTGAGCACGACCAGCCGCCCGTCGGCGAGCGGCACCGGACGAAAGTAGCCCGTTTCCGCGTTCGAAACCGCCTCAATCTCGCCGCTAGCGACGTCGTAGCGAAAGATGTTGGAAACACCGGTGTAATAGCTGCTGCCGTACAGGTAACGGCCGTCCTTGGAGAACACGAAGCTCTCCGGAACCGATTGCCCGAATCCATGTTGCGACAGCGGCTTTGCGTCGCCAGTGCGTAGCCGCCCGAGATCCCACACGCGCAGGAACTGGTCGCCATTCACCTCGCTCGAGGAGGCCGACAGCAGCCGCCCGTCGGGCGAGACATCGAGGTCGTAGGGCACGACGCCATAGGCGAACGTGTGCACCTGGTTCCACTC
>JANMPL010000266.1:0-12527 GCA_031369845.1 Chloroflexota bacterium | reverse complement strand
GTCACCGCGACGTGGCCGTTCGCCGAACCACCGGCGCCGTCGCCGATCGCGTAGTCGAAGCCGTCGGCCCCGTCATAGCCCAGGGCCGGCTGGTACGTGATCGTGCCGTCGGCCTCGAGCGTGGCGCTGCCGTGGGCGGGCGTGGAGACGCTACTCACCGCGAGCGTGTCGCCGTCGACGTCCGTGTCATTCGCGAGCACGGCCACGGAGCCGGCGGTGTCGCGGAGCGTAACGAGGACGTCGTCCACCGCCGTCGGCGGATCGTTCAGCGGCGTGACCGTGACTGCGACGGAGCCCGTGTCGGTGTTGGCCGCCCCGTCGTCGACGGTGTAGTCGAACGTGTCGGCGCCGGCATAGTCCAGATCGGGCGTGTAGCGAACGGTCCCGTCGGGCTGGATCGCGGTCGTCCCGTGGGCAGGATCCGAGGCCGCGGTGACGGACAGCGCGTCTCCGTTCGGGTCGGTGTCGTTGGCAAGGACCGCGACGTCGGTCGGCGTGTCCTCGGCGGTCGTGGCCGCGTCGTCGACCGCGACGGGCGCCCCGCTGCCGATCGGCGGTGGGGGCGGCGTCTCGATGAGCGCCTTGCGGGCGTTGACGATCCCGCAGCCGTAGTACTTGGGATATTTCGGGTCGGTGATCAACATCGCGGCCTGGGTCGTCGTCGCGCACAGGTGCGCCTTGACGTCGTCGGCGAGCGTGGCCGGGTCACCGCCGTTTGCGATTCCGGCCGAGAGAATTAGGGCCGCGACCCCGGCGACATGCGGCGACGCCATCGACGTCCCGCTGTTCGCGGCGTAGCCCTGCGGCTTGCAGAACATGCACGACCCGACCGGCACCGTCGAGATGATCGCGTCGCCCGGGGCGGCGATGTCGACCTGCGTGCCGGTGCACGAGAACCCTGTCAGCTTGTCGGCCGGGTTCGTGAACGTTGTGGCGATGACCTGGTCGTAGGCCGCGGGGTAGGCAACGGCGCAGCCGTACAGCAACTCGTTGAAGTTGTTCGGATTGACGTTGCCGCTGGCCGCGACGATGGTCAGGCCGGCAGCCGCCGCGTTCGCGACCGCGGTCTGGAGCGCCGCCGACACCTCGTGGCCGCCGAGGCTGATGTTGACGACGTCGATGTCGTGATCCACCGCCCAGCCAAGGGCAGCGATGAGACCCGAGTAGTCGCCCGAGCCGGTGGCCCCGAGGACCTTGAGCGCGTAGAGCTGGACGCCCGGCGCGACGCCGACGATGAGATAGCCGTTCTTCTCGGCGGCGATGATGCCCGCGACATGGGTCCCGTGGCCGTTGTCGTCCATCGGATCGCTGTCGTTGTTGACGAAGTCGTAGCCGCCCGCGTAGTTCGAGAGGAACTCGGGGTCGACAACGTAAGGCACGTTGTCGGGGTCGTCATGGATGTAGTCGAGCCCGGTGTCGATGACGGCGAGCTTGATCCCCTGGCCCGTGTTGCCGGCGAGGTGGACCGGGCGCGTCCCGATGTGCTCGACGCCCCAGGCGTTCTCATATTCGAGATCGCCGGTGCTGCCCGAGTGCTCGAAGGCGGTCAGCTTGTGGTCGAGCTCGACGTGATTGACGCCGGAGGCCTTCTCGAGCTGCTTGAGCTGGCCGCGCGGCAGGTCGACGCTCAGGCCGTTGATCAGGTCGAGATGGCGCCCGACCTTGCCCTCGAGGCGTTCGACGGCGCGCTCCGATGCACGATCGGGACGGTGGTCGAAGATGACGATCGCGCGGACACGTTCCTTGTCGGCCGCCGCTCCGTCCGGGAGCCTGGCTGCTGCCGTCGCCGGTGCGAGCAATGCGAACACGAGGCTGAGCGTGAGACCGACAGCCTGTCGACGACGGATACGGTCCATGTTCCCCTCTGACCGCGAGCGCAAGAATCGGACGGTACGCCTCCCCGCACCCCGGTGACAAGAGGGCAATAGGCGTATTGGCACCACTGCGTGAATCCCGGCTCGACCGTCGGGACCGTAGCATGCGCGAGATGCGCTTTGGACCACTGATCGTCGGGGCGATCTCGTTCGCCGTCTACCTCCGGACCCTCATGCCGGGAATCGCCTTCGGCGACTGGGGCGAGATGCAGACCGTCCCTCATGTTCTCGGCGTCGCTCACCCGACCGGCTACCCGACCTACATCCTCCTGGCGTGGCTCGCGGAGCTCATCCCGATCGGCACCGTCGCGTTCCGGGCGAACCTCCTGTCGGCGGTGCTCGTCGCCGCGGCGCTCGCGACGGTCGCCGTCATCGCCGAACGGCTTGGCGCGCGCCCGGCGATCGCGGCCGCGGCTGCGCTCGCACTCGGCGCGGTTGGGACCGTCTGGGCAGCGGCAACGGTCAGCGAGGTCAACCCGCTCCACCTCCTGCTCGTGGCGCTGATCCTCCACCGGGCACTCGTCTGGGAGGAGCGACGGCGACCGCGCGATCTCGTGCTCGGCGGGTTGCTCGTCGGGCTTGCCGCGGGCAATCACCTGCTGACGCTCTTCGTCGCGCCGTTCGTCGTCCTGTTCGTGCTGTGGGCCGGCCGGCGTGAGCTCCGGGCTCGACCATGGCTCGTGCTCGCGGCGGCGGGCGCGGGCCTCGTTGGGCTGTCGGTCTATCTCTACATCCCGATCGCGGCCAGCCTCAATCCGCCGCTGCCGTACAACCATCCGACGACCCTCGACAGCTTCTGGTGGCTCGTGACCGGGGAACAGTTCCGCGGCCAGTTCGACTTCCTGAGCTCGAAGGGACCCGGTGAGTTCGCCGGCTCGTTGCCGTTCCTCTGGGACCTGGTGACCGAGCGGGCGACGCCAGTTTTTCCATTGCTGGGGGTCTCTGGACTGGCGCTCCTCGTCCGGCGGCGTCCCGCGTTCGGCCTGGCCATCGTCGCGATCCTGCTCTTTGGCCTCTACGTATGGGCGAACTACCAGCGCCTTGAGCACTACCTGCTCGTTCCCTGGATGATTCTTGCGCTCGGTGTCACGGTTGCCGTCGACGGTTTGGCCAACGCGGCGCGGCGCCTGGCCGAGTGGCGCCGCCCGTTCCCGGGCCGCATGCCGGACATGGGCGTCGTCGTGAGCGTTGTGGCGATCGTCGGGGCGGTGGCACTTGCGGCGACGACGTGGGCGGGCGCGGATCGGAGCGCCGATCGCTCCGGCGAGGACTATGTCGCCGCGGTCTTCGGCTCGCTGCCCCCGAACGCGGTGATCCTGTCCGAATGGGACGCGTCGACGCCGCTGTGGCACGGCCAGCATGTCCGTCGGGAGCGGCAGGACGTCCTGATCGTCGACGACACGAATATCGTCTACGAGGGCTGGGGGACCAGGGAAGCGCGGATCGCTTCGGTCGTGTGCGATCGCCCCACGTTCATCCTTCGTATCGGCGACCTGGATCTCATGCCATCCATGGCCGAGTACACGCTCACCCCGTTCCTGAGGGTCCGCGTCGGCGCGGGCGGGCCTTCCGGGTCCCTCGAGCGCGAGATCTACCGCGTCGAGCCGCCGGGGACGTGCGGCGGGTGACGGAGCCCGAATCGACTCCCAGGCCGGCCGCGACCGTCGTCCTGCTCCGGCCGGGCCCGGACGGCCCGGAGGTCCTGCTGACCCGTCGACCGACCACGATGGCCTTCGCGGCCGACATGCATGTCTTCCCGGGAGGTGCTGTCGACCCCGGCGATGGCGAAGCTCGGCTTGCGCCGCGCTCCGCCATCAGCCCCGACGATGCTCGGGCGGCGCTGGGAGGCGATATTGCCGCGGGCGACGCGCTGGCCCGATATGTCGCCGCGCTCCGCGAGTTGTTCGAGGAGGCCGGCATCCTGTTGGCTGAGCCCTTGCTCGATGACGCCACGGCGAGGAGCGCCCGCCATGCGTTGTTGAAGGGCAGGTCGACGATGGCGGACCTGGCCGAGACGCTCGATCTCCGGCTCCGGACGGACCTCCTCGCGCCGATCGGTCATTGGACGACGCCGCCGATCATGGCCCGCCGCTTCGATACGCGGTTCTTCGCAGCCGAGTTGCCGGACGGTGCCGAGGCGACGTTCGAGACCGACGAGATCGTCGGGTCCCGCTGGGACACGCCGCGTGCGGCGCTCGACGCGATGGCCGCGGGTGAGATCGCGATGTGGATTCCGACGAGCGCCACGCTCCAGCAGCTCGAGTATGTCTCCGGGCTGGAGGAGATCCGCCAGCGCATCGTGCCGGGCAGTGTGGCCGCGCCGCGCGTCGTCACTGAGCGGCCGGGGATCACCCGCGTTGTGGTCTCGGGCGCGGGTGCCGTGCCGGGCCAAACTGTCAACACGTATCTGATCGGGCGCCGCCGCCTCGTGCTCATCGACCCGGGCGACCCGTCAGACGAGGCGGCGACGGCGATCCTCGGCGCCGCAGCCGCGGCGGGGAGCGAGATCGTCGCGATCGCGCTGACCCACGTGGATCCGGACCACGCGGCCGGTGCCGAGGGGCTCGCCCTGCGGCTCGAACTGCCGATCTACACCGGTCCCGATGGCGGGCGGCCGCTCCCGTACACGGTTCGCGAACTGGCCGATGGCGAGCGAATCACCGACGGCGATGTCGGCCTGGAGGCGATCGCGACGCCGGGCGCCCGACCCGACCACGTGGCCTACGCCGTCGCGTCTGAGGACGGCGGCGCGCGCAGCGTCATGGTCGGCGATCTTGTCGGGCCGCAAGCGGACAGGGCCGTCCTGGGCCCTATCGACGAGGCCGCGCAGGCTGAATCGGTCGATCGGCTCGCGGCGCAGCGACCCGGCCGGCTCTTCCCGGGCCACGGGGAGCCACGCGGTCTATAGCGTTCGGCGTCAGCGGGGGAGCGAGGCCGCCAGATTCCGGAGGAAGTTGAGTCCCTCGTCCACCTCGCCACGCGGCGCGTAGGGCCCTGGCATCAGGAAGCACGGCCGGCCAGCTAGCGCGACGCCGTGGAGCTGGCCCCACGTTTCGTCGAGCCGGCGGCCCGCGGCGATCTCGGCGGCACGCTTGTAGACGAAGACCACGGCTGCCGGACGCCAGATTGCGATCTTCTGCCAGAGCGGCCCGACGCCTGCGGTCAACGTCGCGTCGGTCGCATCGTCGCGCTCGGTCGGTGTCTTCAGGAGATCCGTGATGCCGTGGCCTGCCGCGACGAGGGCATCGTCGGCCGCCTCGACGGGCGTGTCGGCCGGCAGGATCGTCGCTTTGATGAGGCGCCGCCAGAACGCCTGGCCGAGCTTGCCCTGGTGGTAGTGGCCGGCGGTGACGCTGACCGGCGACGGGTTGAGGCCGACGAACAGGAGCCGATCGCGAAGGGGCGGCAGGTCCGCCAGCGTCTCGACGGCCCGACCGTCCACCTCGATCGTCGCCCGATGCGGCCCCGCCACCGGCCGCTCGATCTCGATTTCGGTGCCCACGGGCGGATGTCCGTTCATTCGGACTAGGGTAGGGCAGGGCGGGGCGGCCACGTCGTCCGCGCTATTGATGTCCGATTCCGTACGCCGGCCAGAATCGCTTCCACTTCGCCTGCTCCTCCGAAATCGGAGTCCGATTTCGGAATCAGGTCGCGGACGAAGGTGACTTCCAGCGGCGTCCGATATCGGAGTAAGTTGGCGCTGGCTAGCGTGCGCCAGGCCCGAATGGCATCCTTGGGTGACCTCACCGAGGAGATCGAAGGGAGGGACGATGGTCGGCCTTGTACTCATTTCCCACAGCTCCGCGATCGCCGATGGTTTGCGGGACATGGTCGCCCAGGTAGCCGGTGCGGAGGTCCTCGTGGCTACGGCGGGGGGAACGGACGACGGCCGGCTCGGGACGAGTGCGCCGCGGATCAGCGCAGCGATCCGCTCGACTCTCGATGGCGGCGCCGACGGGACCGTGATCTTGCTCGATCTCGGGAGCGCGGCGCTCAGCCTCGAGCTGGCCCTCGAAGAATTCGACGACGCCGAACGGGCGAGGCTCCGCGTGAGCGAGGCCCCGCTCGTGGAGGGCGCGATTCTCGCCGCCGTCCAGGCCAGCATCGGCGCGACGCTCGACGAGGTCGCCGAGGCGGCCGCGAGTGCGTCGACCATGCCGAAGATGCCGAGGGACTGACGATGGCCGCCTCGGCCACGTCCGGACCGCGGCGGTCCCGGCGCGGCGGTCGCAGAGGGGTTGCCCACGCGGACGCGTGAGAGGACAATTCACGAGCCAGTCACCGAAGGGAGGCCACCATGGCCACGAATGCACCGACGAAGATGAAGAAGCTCATCAACAAGGTGGAGGACCTTGTCCCCGAAAGCCTGGCGGGCCTAGAGGCCGCGCACCCGGACCTTGTCAAGATCGACTCCAAGAACAACGTCGTGCTCCGAGCCGGCGGACCGAAGAAGGGCAAGGTCGCCCTGATCTCCGGTGGCGGTTCGGGCCACGAGCCGCTCCATGGCGGGTTCGTCGGGCTCGGCATGCTCGACGCCGCCGCAGCCGGCAACGTCTTCACCTCGCCGGTCCCCGATCAGATGGAGGCAGCGACCAGGGCCGTCGACGGCGGCGCAGGCGTCCTCCATATCGTCAAGAACTACACCGGCGACATCCTGAACTTCCAGATGGCGGCGGAGCTCGTCGCCGGCGAGATCGAGGTCACTTCCGTCGTCACGAACGACGACGTGGCGGTCCAGGACTCGCTCTACACGGCCGGTCGCCGCGGCGTCGGCGTGACGGTCCTCGTCGAGAAGATCGCCGGCGCCCACGCGGAGGAGGGCGGGTCGCTCGCCGACGTCACGGCCACGGCGGTCAAGGTCAATGGCCAGGGCCGCTCGATGGGCCTCGCCCTGACCAGCTGCATTGTGCCGGCGGCCGGCACCCCGACGTTCGAGCTCGGCGACGACGAGGTCGAGGTCGGCATCGGCATCCACGGCGAACCCGGGCGCCGCCGCGAGAAGCTCGCCTCGGTCGACGAGATGGCCGAGTGGCTCGTCTCACCGATCGTGTCGGACCTTAGGCTCGCCAAGGGCGACTCCGTCCTCGCATTCGTCAATGGCATGGGCGGGACCCCGCTCATCGAGCTCTACGGCGCCTTCAACAGCGTCAACAAGATCCTCAAGGGCCAGGGAATCTCGATCGGGCGAAGCCTCGTCGGCGACTACATCACGAGCCTCGAGATGGCCGGGTTCTCGGTCACGTTGCTCAAGCTCGACGACGAGCTGGTCCGGCTCTGGGACGCTCCGGTCCACACGCCGGCCCTGCGCTGGCGCGTCTGACCCACGACCTGCAGCGGGCCCCTTGCCCGCAGCATCGAATTGCGACTGCCGGGCCGGGATCCCAGACCGGCCCGGCAGGCCGCGTCAAGGACTGGTTCGAGGAATTCACACGATGCATGACGGGCTTGCCGTCTGGTTGCGCGCATCGGCCGCCAGGATCCACGAGGAGGCCGCGGCGCTCACGGTGCTCGACCAGAAGATCGGCGACGGCGATCACGGGATCAACATGGACCGCGGGTTCGCGGCGATCGTGGCGATGCTCGACGCGCGGGAGGCCCCGGCTGCGGACGCGACCGACGCGACGGCAACTGCCGACCTCCTCCGCCAGGCCGGAAAGACACTGATCAGCACGGTCGGTGGCGCGGCCGGGCCGTTGTACGGCACCGCGTTCCTGCGCGGGGCGGGTGCGCTCGCGGGCGAGCATGCCTCGCCCGCGGCGGCGTTCGTCGCGGCGCTCGAGGCCGCGGCCGGCGGGATCGCCGGGCTCGGCAAAGCCGCGGAGGGCGAGAAGACGATGCTCGACGCGCTGTTCCCTGCGGCACGCGCGGCGCGCGAGGCGCTCGACGGCGGGGGCGACCTGGCGGCCGTGGTCGGCGCGGCGCACGACGCGGCCGACGCGGGCGCCGCGGCCACGATCCCGATGCTCGCGACGAAGGGTCGGGCGTCGTACCTCGGCGAACGGAGCATCGGACACCAGGATCCGGGCGCGACCTCGTCGGCGCTGCTGCTGGGCGTCCTCGCCGCGAACGTCAGCTCGGACTGAGCGTTCCCTATCGGCGTTCCTGATGCGAACTACGGTCATCAGGAGTGGACACCCTTTCGTGGGGTGCGACCTCGCTCACGACCGACGGGAAGGCCTGCCGCCTAGGGCTCCTCGGGCGTCTCCGGCTTGTCCGAATTCGCGGCTTCGGCCTCGCGGCGCGCTTCTCGGACCCCGCGCCCGAGCGCCTGGCCGAGCTTCGGGAGCGTCTTCGGGCCCCGCCAAAGTAGGACCGCCCCGAGGACCACGAGGAGTATCAGGAGGGTGTCCGGCATGCGCGGATGGTACTCGCTCTCAGGTGCGCGGCCGAATTGCGACCGGAATCACGAACCGCAGAGCCGTATGCGTGTCGGAGAACGAGGCGACCTTGTTGTCGACGAGGCCGCTCGCTTGGGCCGCCTCGAGGATCTCGGCGTAGTGGAGCGTCGCCGCGCGTCCCTTCAATGAAATGATCCAGATCGCGCCGTTCGGCCGGATGCGTCGGCGCAGGTCGGGCAGTCGGGAAAGGTCGGCCGCGCCGTCGGCGGCCAGGAAGACGACGTCGGTGTCGGGCAGCGGTTCTCCGTCCGTCACGTCGTCCGTTCGCTCGGCGAGCCGGTCGCGGAACGAGCCGTCCGGATCGACCGGTCCGACGATCGCGACCCGCCCGCCGGGCCGCACCCCGAGCTTGTCGATGAGCGGCGTCGAATAGACCCTCTCCATGGCGATATCGTGCCACGGGAGTCGTATTGTCCCGTCATGACCCTGCCGCCCCTGCTCGTGTTCGGCCCGCGGTCGCTGACCTACGATTTCGGCCCGGCTCATCCGTTGACGCCGCGCCGGTTCGGGCCCGCCATCGATCTGCTTCGGCTCCTTGGCGCGAAGCCCGGCCTCGAGCCCGAGCCTGCGTCGGACGACGAGCTGCTTCTCTGCCACACCGCGCGCTACATCGAGATCGTCAAGCGCTTGTCCGAGCTCGACAACGACCCGTGGGGCGCGTCGGAGGCGGGGATCGGGCAGGGTGACGACCCGCCGTTCCCGGGAATGCACGATGCAGCGGCCTCGGTCGCCGGCGGCTCGATCCGGGCCATGGAGGCGATTCTCAGCGGCGCGGCTCTCCACGCGTTCCATCCCGGCGGAGGTCTCCATCATGCGATGCCGTCACGCGCATCCGGCTTCTGCATCTACAACGATCCCGCGCTCGCCATCGCGAAGGCGAGGCAGGCAGGTCTCCGGGTTCTGTACATCGACCTCGACGTTCATCACGGCGATGGCGTCCAGGAGATCCACCGGGACGATCCGGGGGTCCTCACCGTCTCGTTCCACGAGACCGGGCGATACCTGTTCCCGGGTACCGGATCCGTGACGGAGGTCGGCGACGGCCCGGCTGCCGGTTCGGCCGTGAACGTCCCGTTCGAGCCCGGAACCGGCGAGCGGGCCTGGCTGACGGCGGTCGAGACGCTCCTTCCCGAGCTGGCCGCAGCGTTCGGGCCCGACATCGTCGTCAGCCAGCACGGCTGCGACACGCACGCCTCGGATCCTTTGGCCCATCTCAACGTGACGACGACGGCGATGGGCGCGGCTGCGCGCCTCGTCGATGTCATCGCCCATCGCTGGGCCGGTGGGCGCTGGCTCGCAACTGGTGGCGGCGGCTACGGTGTCTACCGGGTCGTGCCACGGGCGTGGGCGCATGTCTGGCTGGCGGGTGTGCACCGCGAGGTCCCGGATCGGCTCCCCGGGGAGTGGCGAGATCGCTGGGCCGAAGAAGCCGCCCGTTACGGCGATCGCTCATTGCCGGAGGCCTTCGACGACCCTCCAAACGCCGGCGTCCCGTTTGATGCCGAGCAGCGCGACGCCGAGGCGCGATCGCTCGCCACCGCCGAGCTGGCGCGCCAGGTCAGCGTCCCGCGGCTCATCCGGGAGGCGGTCGATCGTGGCTGGTGGTCGCCGATCGGGCCGCCGCTGGGCGCGGATGCGGGGTTAGCGACGGGCGGCTCGACCGGCAGCGCGGCCGGCGGCTTGGCGCTCAGCTGGCCGGAAGTCCTCGATATCGTCGATCGCGAGACGCTCGATCGGCTCACGCTCGCGCCACGGCTTGTAGCGAATCTCGGCCCGGAGTTGCTCTGCCACCTGTTGGCCGCGCCGGCGCTCAGCCTTTCGATGGCGGTCGATGGCGCGACGGCGGTCGGCCTGGTCGTGTCCGCATTGGACGATCCGGCCGCGCCAGAGCCCGCAAGGTCCGTCCTCGCGATCGGGGTTGCGCCAGCGTGGCGGCGGCAGGGTCTCGCGACCCGGATGCTCGCCGCCCACGTCGAGAAGTTCGGACGCGCCGGGACGCCGTGGACGGCCACCGTCACCCTCGCCGAGCGTGACCCGGTCGAACCCCTCGATCGCGCTCTGCGGAGCACGATCGCCGCGAGGATGTACGAACGGGCGGGCTTCAGCGTGGAGGAGCCGGATCGCCGCCTGCGACTCGTGGACCCAGCCGCGGTCAGGTTCGTCAGGCGCTGAGCCACTCGCCCGTCAGCGGAAGTAGCCGGCCACGTCCACGACGAGGTGGGTCCGCGCCCCCGCCGGCGCCTTGAAGATCGCCCACAGCCGGCCCGCCCCATCGAGCGCGTTGACCGTGTTGTTCGCTCGCGTGTCACCGACCGGGAAGTTGATCGTCGAGGTCGCCGGGGTCGTCGTCGAGAGCGTCGTTATCGACAGGTAGCCGCCCTGGGTCTGGCCGACGACGGTCACGTTGCCGGCGACTGCCACGACGTCGTCCGGGATCGTCCCGGAGGCGATGACGTTGATGCTCCGCGGGACTCCGGCCTGGAGCGACGGTGAGTTCGTGAGCCGCGTGTCGAAGATCCGCCGCGGATCCAGCGGATAGAAGCGCAGACCACCCGTGCCCGCCCGGTAGTAGCCGGTGACGTCGAAGATCAGGTTCGCGGTGGTAACCCCGGGAGTCCCGCCGATGTACACGAGATGCGCCCTGCCGGCCGCGTTGAGCTTGATCGTCAACCCGTTCGCGCGGGTATCGCCGCGTGGGACGTTGATCGTCGAGACCGCCGGCGTCGACGTCTCCGAAGTCGTCATCGAGACGTAGCCGCGCGCGGTCTGGCCCGTGACCGTCAGGTTGCCGGTGACGGCCACCGCGTCGGTCGGGATGCCGGCCACGCCACCAAGCTGAACGCGCCGCGGCGTACCGGACACGAACGGACTCGAGTAGCCGCCGGTGCCGGATCGGGAGTCGAGGACGCGGGTGGGGCCGATCGGGGTGAACGTCGCGCCGGCGTTCGATTCGATGAAGTAGCCCGTGACATCGATGAGGAGATGGGTCGTTCCTGAGCCGCCGTTGAAGACCGCGGCCATTCTGCCATCGGCGCCGAGCGTCATCGTCACGCCGTTCGCGCGTGTGTCGCCCGCCGGGACGTTAAGCGCAGAAGTCGTCGGGGCGATTGACGGACTGGTTGACAGGCTGATCCAGCCAGACGTCGTCGGCGAGACCGCGGTCAGGTTGCCGGTGATCGCGACCGCGTTGGCGGGAATGCCCGCTGCCCCGGCAACCGCGAATGTCCGCGTCACCCCGGTGCTGAGCGGTCCGGCCGGACTGGTCCGCGTGTCGACGAGCCGAACCGGGGCGATCGGGACGTAGGTCGTGCCGGGCGCGTAGGTCGCAATGAGCGGTGGGGTCGTCGATCGGGCGATCAGCGAGTGCGACGCGGCCAGCCCATCCGACCAGCCGGCAAATCCGTACGGCCGCCCGCCGATCGTCGCGATCCCGGGCGCCGTGACCTGGACCACCGACTTGTTGATGACGGTCGCGGTGAACGGCGCCGTTGCCGTCTTCTCACCTGCGGTCAGCTGCACGCCCGGCGGATCCGAGCTGATCGAGAGGTCGACGGTCTTCGGCTGGAGGGTCACGCTGACCGGCGCCGACTGCGCGCCCTGGGCGTCCCTGGCGACGAGGCGGATCTCCAGGCTCGAGGGATAGCTGTGATCAGGAGCGGAGAACAAGCCGCCGGTGCCCGTGATCGTCTGGATCGTGTGCTGATGGCACGCGTTGAGCTCAGGACAATGGTTGACGATCACGGACCATGTCAGACGGCTGCCCGGCTCCGTGCCGTCCTCCGCGTCGGTCGCGCTGCCGCTGAAGGTGATCGGGTCGCCGACCGACCAGGTCAGGCTCGACGACGGTTTCGCGATCGCCGCGACGGGTGGCGTGTTGCCGACGCTGATCGTCACCGAGGCGATGTCGGACGCACCGAGCCCGTCCGTGACCCGGAGCCGGACGAGGACAGTTCCGTTGGTGTCGTATGTCTTGCTCGGCGCCACGGCGGTCGAGTCGTCGAACTGGCCGTCGCCGTCGAGGTCCCAGGCATAGGTCAGCACGCCGCCCTCGGGGTCGCTGGAGGTGGTGCCATCGAACGCGACAGCGAGGGGCACCGGGCCGTTCTGCGGGGTCGCGACGATGCGCGCCGTCGGCGCGAGGTTGCTCCCGACCGGGCTGATGCGCCGGATGGACCCGGTCTCGAAGTCCACGTAGTAGAGGTCGCCGCCGGGACCGACCTGGAGGTCGACGGGGTTGGCCGCCCCCGCGAACACC
>JANMPL010000254.1:0-3689 GCA_031369845.1 Chloroflexota bacterium | reverse complement strand
GGAGCCGCGGCTACTCAACGAGGAGCTGATCGACACGATGCTCGTCAAGATCGCCGATCACCGTGACCGGATCGACCCGACCACGTTCGTCCAGAACATCCGCTGGGTCCCGGACACCCTCGAAAGCGTGCCCGCGGGCGGGGCGCAGCGGCGCTGAACCGGACGGTCCTCATCTCCGGCGGGGCCGGGTTCATCGGTTCGTCCCTGGCCCGGCTCCTCGTCGAGCGAGGGGACCGCGTGAGGGTTCTCGACAATCTGTCCATCGGCAGCCGCGGTTACCTCGCCGGCGTCCCCCATGACCTGATCGAGGCGTCGCTCGCCGACCCTTCGGCGGTCGCAGGCGCCGTCGAGGGCGTCGATGCCGTAGTTCACCTCGCGGCCCGTGCCGGGATCCCGGATTCGGTCACGGATCCGATCGGGACGTTCGAAGCGAACGTGTCCCAGACGCTGGGCCTGCTCGACGCCGCTCGCCTCGCGGGGGTCGGGCGATTCGTGTTCGCGTCGTCGAATGCCGCCGCCGGGGATCATCCGCCGCCCGCGGACGAAACGGATCTGCCCCACCCGGTCTCCCCGTACGGTGCCTCGAAGCTCGCCGGCGAGGCGTACTGCCAGGCGTACGCGGCCACGTACGGGCTGGCGGCCTGCGCCCTCCGCTTCTCGAATGCCTACGGCCCGTTCTCGCTCCACAAGAAGAGCGTCGTCGCGGCCTGGATGCGGGCCGCCCTTGCGGGAGAACCGATCACGATCAATGGCGACGGCGAGCAGACGCGCGACTTCGTCTACGTCGGTGACCTCGCGGCGGCGGTTGTCGCCGCGCTCGACGTGCCCACGGACACCGTGGCCGGGGAGATCTTCCAGGCCGGCACCGGGCGCGAGACGACGGTCAATGAGTTGGCCGAGGCAATCGGGCGAGCCGCCGGCCGGCCCCTCGAGGTCCGCCACGGCCCGGACCGTGCGGGCGACATCCGGCGCAACGTGAGCCGCGTCGACAAGGCCGCGGCCGGGCTCGGCTACCGGGCCGCCGTCAGCCTCGAGGATGGCCTCGCTCGGACCGCACGGTGGTACGAGTCCGCGCTGGCTGATCGGGAGCTGGCTTCGATCGTGCCGCACGCCGTTTCCGGCTCGGACTAGGGCTGCCGCCCGATGCAGGCGACCAACGAGGTTGCCCCGCCCCGCGCGCCAATCGGTCGGCGCTCGCGCCACGACGTGTGAAACGACGCGCCAGCTCGTCGCGACTCCTCAGGGATGCGACCGTCACGATCGCGTCGAGGATTGGCCTCGCCGTTCTGATCTTCGCCACGGACATTCTGCTGGCGAGGGCCCTTGGACCGGCAGCGAAGGGGCGGTTTGCGCTCGTTCTTCTCTACTCCCAGATTGCGGCAACCATCGTCGGACTCGGGATGGACCAGGCGCTCGCCGTCATGTCCGGCAGGGACAAGGAGGACGGCCGGCGAGCCTTCTCGAACGCACTCATCTGGAGCGCGGTGGCCGGTGGCGCCGCGATGCTCGCCTCCCTCTGGATGTACGGCGCGTCGGAAGCGGGGCCCGCGAGTGGGCCGCTGGCCGATCTCATCCCGAACCTCTCGCACCGCCAGTTCGTATTCGCCGCGGTGGCAGTCCCGGCTGAGTTGCTCTTCGGGTTCGGCTTGTTTGCCATGCTCGGGATGCGACGGATCGCCGCGTACGCCGTCCTGCGGATCGCACGGCGCGGATCGCTTCTCGCGATGCTGGCGGCAATCGCTCTGGTCACCCATGTCGATCTCGCGGCCGCGCTGGCAGTCAACATCGCATCGCTCGCACTGACGCTCGTGGCCGTCCTGGTGGTGGCGCATAGGGACGGTCTGGTCGGTGGCAGGCCATCCGCGCGGCTCTTCGCCGAGCAGTTCCGGTTCGGGATCCAGGCGGCCCCCGGTGTCGTGGCGGAACGGCTGCAGTTCCGCGTTGATTCGTTCTTCGTCAATCTCTTCAGCGGGATCCGGGCCACCGGCGTTTACTCCGTGACGAGCGGTCTAGCCGAGACACTGTGGTACATCCCCAATGCCATCGGTCAGGTGATGTTCAGCCGGGCCGTTGACCCGCTCGCCGATGCAGGTCGGACGGCCGCGGTCCTTACCCGTACTACGCTGGCCGTCACGATCCTTCTCGCGATTCCGGCCTTCGCGCTTGGCCCACGCTTCGTGCGGCTCGTGTACGGACCGGTCTTCGTGGACGCTGGCGTTGGCCTCAGGCTGATCCTGCCTGGAGTGGTCGCGTACAGCGTGGTCGCGATCCTGACGCGCTATCTCACGGGAAGCGGCAGACCCGGTCTTGGCTCACTCATCCTGGCGATCGGGCTCATCGCGAACATCGCTGCGAACCTGGTGCTAGTGCCCCAGTTCGGGATCAACGGGGCGGCAGCGGCGTCTTCGATCTCGTACTCGTTGACCGCGATTCTGACGGTGGCGGCGTTCACCCGGGTTGCCGGGCTGAGCGTGGCGGAGACCGTGATCATCAAGCGATCGGACGTTGCCGCCGTTGCGGCTTCCGCGCGCGACGTCGCCCGTCGGTTCGCGCGCCGTGGTCGCACGCCGTGAGTGGCATTCGACTCGCAGTCCTCGACGACAATCCCTACGCGGCGTGGCACGACCGCGTCTATCCCGTCTCCTCGACGTTCGACGTCTTCCTTGCCGCGCTCCTGGACCTTCCTGGAGCGCCGATCGGCGAGATCATCCATTGCGTGCCCGTCCGCATGGTGGTTGGTCCACCGGCCCGGCCGCCGGTCGACGCCCGCCTTCGTATCGTCGCCACGACACCATTCGACGGGATTGCGGGATATCTTCGATCGGCACCCTCGGTCATTCGCCGCAACGCGCCGATCCTGCGGGATGCCATGAGCGCTGCGGATCTCGTCTGGATCCGGGTTCCATCGTCGAATGCCGCCCTGGCAGCCTGGCTTGCCGGCGCGGCCAAGGTGCCGCGCTTCAGCTTCGTCACCGGGAGCGCCCGGTCGGTGGCGGCCAGTCAGGGTCGAGGGACGGCGAGCCGAGTCGTCGCGATGGCGATCGGCGCGGCCTACGACAGCATCGGCCGGTTGGCGGGCGGCCGACATCGGATCGTCGTCGGTCAGGACATCGTGTCTGGCGGCGGCGTCGTCTCGAGCCTCGTCGAGGATCACGAGATCCGGGATCTGTCTGGTCGGCCGTGGCCCGCGGCGCGCGAGCGGGTGGGACTCGCCTGGGCGGGCAGGATCGCCCCGGGTAAGGGCCTCGAGCTCGTGATCGCAGCGCTTCCTCGCCTTCCCGAAGTGAACCTCTCCGTCCTCGGCGATGGTCCGCAGATGCCGGCGCTCATCGCGACGGCCGAACGGCTTGGCGTGGGATCGCGCGTCACATGGCACGGCCATGTCGCCGACCGGGGCCGATACATGGACCTTCTCGCCGAAGCGGACCTGTTCGTGCTGTCGTCGGGCTCGGAGGGATTCCCGAAGGTCGTGCTCGACGCGATGGCCGTGGGCCTGCCGGTGGTTGCACGGCCTGTTGGCACGCTCGCTGAGCTCGCCAGTGCCGGCCTCATCGTGTCCATCCATTCGAAGGCCGTCGCGGAGCTGGCCGACGCAGTCCGGCGGCTGTTGGACGGGCGGATCAACCCGATGGCGCTCCGCGCGTCGGGGACGACCTTCGCGAGGCTCCACACGCGGTCCGCGGAAGCCG
>JANMPL010000170.1:0-3360 GCA_031369845.1 Chloroflexota bacterium | reverse complement strand
CGGAAGGCGACACCCCCGCGGCGATCGGCAACCGCATCGCGGCGACTGTCCTGGGAGCCAGCAAGGCCGACGGCTCGAACGAGGCCAACGGCTACGCGACGCCCGACTACAAGCCGGTCAACCCGGCGCTCGTCGTCAACGAGACGGGAACGACGATGGTCGACCCGAACCGCTGGCAGCCCCTCCAGATCGAGCACATGATCAGCCAGAACGGGATCCCGGTCACGAACGGCACGCAGCAGGCGGTTGGACCGCATTGGGGCCACGTGACGGGGTTCGCCCTCCCGGCTCCGGGCGACGCGGGCACTCCGATCGACCCCGGCCCCCCACCCCGGCTCGGCGACCCGGCGACCGACCAGGCGTACAAGGACCAGGCGGTCGAGGTCATCCGCGACTCGGCGGAGCTCGATCCGGCCGCCGGGACGACGATCGACGTGTCGCCCGGGGCGCGCGGCGGGAACGGGCTCGGCACGAACGACGGCCATGGCCACCCGGTGAATCCGGCGACCGGCAAGCCGTACGACCCGGAGGTCGTCAACCTCGGTGACTTCGGCCGGGTCGTCGCCGAGTTCTGGGCGGACGGCCCGAAGTCCGAGACGCCACCCGGCCACTGGAACGTGCTCGCCAACCTCGTCACCGACGAGCTGGATCCCGACCTGCGGATCGGCGGCACGGGCGCGACCGTCGGGCGGCTCGAGTGGGACGTCAAGCTGTACCTGGCCGTCAATGGCGCGGTTCATGATGCGGCGATCGCTGCTTGGGGCCTCAAGGGCCACTACGACTCGGTCCGGCCCATCTCGATGATCCGGTACATGGGCGGCCTTGGCCAGTCGAGCGGCCCGAACGGGCCGTCTTACGACAAGGAGGGTCTGCCGCTCGTGCCCGGCCTGATCGAGGTGATCACGAAGGAATCGAGTGGACCCGGCCAGCGTCACGCGGCACTCGCCACGTCGGTCGGCAAGATCGCGATCAAGGCCTGGGGCGGCATACCCGCCGACCCGAAGACGGAGACGACGGGCGCAGTCTGGATGCTGGCCGGTGACTGGGTGCCGTACCAGCTGCCGACGTTCGTCACGCCGGCGTTCCAGGGCTACGCATCCGGGCACAGCACGTTCAGCCGCGCCGCCGCCGAGGTCCTGACGGCGTTCACCGGGAGCGAGTACTTCCCCGGCGGAATCAGTGGCTACACGATCGAGGCCGGCTCGTTGAAGAACGAGAAGGGCCCGACGACCGACGTGCGCCTCGAGTGGGCGACCTACTACGACGCGGCCGACCAGGCCGGCCAGTCGCGATTGTTCGGCGGGATCCACATCCAGGCCGACGATTTCAGCGGCCGGATCATCGGCTCGCAGTGCGGCAAGGAGGCATGGGCGCTCGCCCAGCGCTACTACGCTGGACAGGTCGCCCCGTGAGGCGTCGTCGTTCGATCGCGATCTCGAGCGTGGGTCGGCCAGATCCCGCATGACCCGGCGGCGAGCGGCCGTCGTCGCGACTGCGCTCGCGGTCGGCGCGGCGATTGCCGCGGGCGCGTGGGTCGTCGGCGTGGGCCGCCCAGCAGGACCCGGTCCGGCCGCCGGGCCGCCGCAGTTCGTTGACGAGACCGCGAGCTCCGGGCTCGCCGAGACGTATGACGGGCCCCTGGCGTTCTTCGTCGGAGGCGGCCTCGCGGTCTTCGACTGCGACGGCGACGGCAAGCCGGACATCTACGTCGCGGGCGGGGTGAACCCGGCGGCGCTCTACCGGAACGTGGGGCAGGTCGGCGGCGCCCTCCAGTTCTCTGCCGTCCCCGATGCCGCGACCGACCTGACGTCGGTCCACGGCGCCTATCCGCTCGACATCGACGGCGACGGCCTGATCGACCTGGCCGTCCTGCGCGAAGGCGAGAACGTCCTCCTTCGAAGGACGGGCCGCTGTCACTTCGAACGGGCGAACGAGCAGTGGTCGTTCGACGGTGCCACAGGCCCGACGACCGCGTTCAGCGCGACATGGGAAGGCGATGCCGTCCTTCCGACGATGGCCTTCGGCCACTATGTAGACCCGGCGGCAACCGACCCGCACGACCTGTGCGTCGACAACGTCCTCGTCCGGCCGGCTCCAGGCGGCGTTGGCTACGCTCCCTCGGTTCCCTTGACGCCAAGCTGGTGTGCACTGTCCATGCTCTTCAGCGATTGGGATCGATCCGGCCGGCGCGACTTGCGGATCAGCAATGACAGTCACTACTACATGGACGGCGAGGAGCAGCTGTGGCGGATGGAGCCGGGAGCTCCCCCGCGTCTCTACACCGCGGACGATGGGTGGGTCCGGGTGAACGTCGAGGGAATGGGGATCGGAAGCTACGACCTGACCGACGACGGCTATCCGGAGGTCTTCCTCACGAGCCAGGGCTCGAACCGCCTTCAGACGCTGACCAGCGGCCCCGACAAGCCGACGTACCGTGACATCGGGCTGAAGCGCGGCGTCAACGCGGATCGCCCGTTCACCGGCGGCGACACGCTGCCATCGACCGCCTGGCATCCGGAGTTTGACGACGTCAACAACGACGGCTACATCGACCTGTTCATCTCGAAGGGCAACGTACGGGAGCAGACGGACTTCGCCCAGAAGGACCCTAGCAACCTCCTGCTCGGCCAACCGGACGGGACGTTCAAGGAGAGCGCCGATGTAGCCGGCATCCTCAGCTTCGAGCGCGGTCGCGGTGCGGCGCTCGCCGACTTCAACCTCGACGGGCTGCTCGACCTCGTCGAGGTCAACCTGGGCGCGCCGGTGAAGGTGTGGCGGAGTATCGGCCTGGGCGACACGCCGGCTGCCACTGAGCCTGGCAACTGGCTCGACCTGCAGCTCTCGGACGCCGAGCGCCCAAACCGCGACGCGATCGGCGCCTGGATCGAGGTGAAGGTCGGTGACACGACGATGCGCCGGGAGCTGACCGTCGGCGGCGGTCATGTCGGCGGCCAGCTCGGTTGGATTCACTTCGGGCTCGGCCCCGCCGATGCGGCGGACGTCCGGGTCCACTGGCCGGACGGCGAGACAGGCCCATGGATTCACATGCCGGCGAACCAGTTCGCCATCATCGACCGTGGTGCGCCCCAGGCACGGCTCTGGACTCCACCCAGCAACTGACCGCGGAGGGACCGATCACATGGCCACGGCGAGACTCGCCCGAACCGACCTGCCCGATTTCGGGCCGCGAGGTCCCGTGCCGGAGATCCCCGCTGATCTCTACGCCGGGCGGCTCGAGCAGCTCCGGGAGCGGGCTGACCGACGCGGCTACGAACGCCTCGTCGTTTACGCCGACCGCGAGCACAGCGCCAACCTCGCGTTCCTGACGGGCTTCGATCCGCGCTTCGAGGAGGCCCTACT
>JANMPL010000139.1:0-3492 GCA_031369845.1 Chloroflexota bacterium | reverse complement strand
AGGAGTGGATCGCCGCCCTGCCGCCAAGTGCGGTCGACTCGATGGCCGGGACGGGCAACCCGTTCGCGTTGGGCGAGCTCCAACTCGGCGAGCGGGTCGTGGACTGTGGGTCCGGTTCAGGCGCCGACAGCCTGATCGCGGGGAGGCTCGTCGGCCCGAGTGGCCTGGTGATCGGCGTCGACATGACGCCGGAGATGCTCGCCAAAGCCCGCCGGAACGCCGAGGTCGCGGGCGTGAGCAACGTCGAGTTCCGGGAGGGCGTCCTCGAGGCCCTCCCGGTCCCTGACGACTGGGCCCATGTGGTCATCTCGAACGGCGTTCTCAACCTGGTACCTGACAAGACGGTCGCCCTGGCCGAGATCTTCCGAGTCCTGCGCCCGGGCGGCCGGATCCAGCTCGCCGACATCGTCCTGGACAGGCCCGTTCCGGTTGGCTCGAAGGCCGACGTGAGCCTGTGGACCGGTTGCATCGCCGGCGGTCTGCTCGAGGACGAGCTCGTCACACTCGCGGAGGGAGCGGGATTCCGGGACGTCGAAGTCCGCCGCGGCGCGGACGTCTTCGCCGGCGCACCGCAGCACTCCAGTTCGGCCGACTTCGGGACTGTGGGCGCCGGGATCACCGGCCGCAAGCCATGAATCTCGCGAGGCGGCGCCACGGCGCGCAGGCTGGTCGAGCTCTGCGGAGCGTGCACCAAGCCGCGCGGCATCGGTGAGGACCACCTCGCCGATGGCGCCACAATCGTCGGTGCCGCTCGGGTCGTCGAGGAGATCGTCAACGGCGCCCGCACTGTGGCCTTCGCGTGATCGCGGCCGTCGCCGCGATAGCACCAATCAGCCAGTGTCAGTTGGGTCCCGGCCAGGATTCTCCACCGTCGGACGATCTGAAGAACTCGGTCGTCCGAGCGACGATCGCGACTGTGGCGCCATCGGCTGACGTGGCGATCGCGAACGGTGAGCCGATGAAGTTGGTCTTCGTCCACGTTCGGCCGACGTCGTCGCTTCGGAACAGCCCGTCGGGTGAACCCGCGTAGATGGTCGTTCCATCGGTCGTCGAGGTAAGCGCGGTCATGGGATACGTCGGCGGCGAGCCGAGTTTCCCCCAGGTTCGACCGCCATCGTCGCTGGCGACAAGCCCGTTCGCGCCTACTCCCAGCAGGCGGGTCCCCTCATCTCCCCGGACGGCGAGCGGGAAGAGGACGTTGTCATCGCGGACGCGTATCCAATGCGCACCCGCGTCTGTGCTCTCCCACACGCCGCCCGTGGCGAGGTAAGCCCACATCCGAGCCGGATCGGCGGGATCCCGCGTGAAACCGTGGATGTCAAGGCTCGGCAAATCGGCCGCTATCGGCTGCCAGGTCTCGCCGCCGTCCCGGCTGGCGGTAAAGATCTCGTGTCCGGCGATGACGATCGAGCCGTCGGCGCCCGGGTGCATGGCCATGGCGTCCGCATTGGTCGGCAGCGGGCGCCAGGTCCTTCCGCCGTCGCGTGTTTCGGAGAGTCCTCCATGGTGCCCGAAGAGGAGGTGGTCCAGGGCGTCGCCGACGAACGCAAGCGAATGGACGTCTTCCGTGCCGAGTCGGGCCCACGCCGTCTGCGCGCTCGTGCGCGGCGCCGTCAGGACGACGGCGATGGCGACGACGCCCGCGACGACGGCGATGCTCACCGCGGCCCATATCGCGCGACGCGGCTGCCGCCCTGGCGGTGTCCGCGCGGGTCGTCGGTTCTTGCTCAGTTGGTTCCTGGTCGATTGTCGGCCATCAATAGCCCGGTATTCGCGATGTGGATAGGACAGCGGGTTTGAACACCCCACCGGCCGAAGCGGGCGAGAGCGCGAACGACGATGGCAGGCGGCGAGTGCCGCACCAACGATTGCCGCTGGTCCAAGTGATCATGGGAATGGGCCGGAATGTGGCGCCCGCCCTATGGATTTCGAAGGTGGCGGATCGGCCGCGCCGATGTGTCCTAACCCGGGGGGTGCCCTCAACGGCATGTTCGTGGCTTTGGTCTGCGCGGACTGCACATCGGTGCGCGTGGCGACGTCATCACGGGCTCGCCTGTGTGCGCTGCCACCGGTGTGGCTCGAGACAACAGCCGCGAGAGCGTCGATGAATTGAGGGGACGTGTTCAGGGACTCGATCCGGGCGAATTCGAGCCCGGCAGCTTCCGCCTGTTGACGAGCGCCAATGTCGATGTCGTAGAGGATCTCGAGGTGGTCCGCCAGGAACTGGACCGGCGCGACGAGGACCGATCGGTGGCCCGCGGCCCGCAAGGTCGGCATGAGGTCGGCGAAGTCTGGCTTCATCCATTCGCCGGGCTCGTGGCCGGCGCTCTGCCAGCAGAACGTCCACTGATCAGGGGAGAGCCCGGCGCGATCAGCGACCGCTTCGGCCGTCTCGAGGAGCTGTGCGAGGTAGTCGGGCTCCTGCTCGGCCACCCGACGCGGGAGGCTGTGGGCGGTGAGGAGGACGGGCAGGCTGGTTCGCTCTTCGCCCGCGAACGGCTCGAGGCCCTCGCGGATGCGCTCCGCGACGGCGTCTAGGAACGCCGGCTCCCGATGCCACCCGCCCGCGATGGCCACGTCTGGGGCTCGATCCTCAAGGGATGCCCGCGCGGCCGACACCTCTCGTTCGTAGCCGCCCATGAGGAGCGGCGAGTACTGGGGCGACATGATGATCCCGAGGACTCGCCGGGCGCCGAGGTCCGCGAGTTCGCCGAGCGCTCGTTCGATCGTCGGCTCCGAGAAGCGCATCGCAGCCCGAACGATGAGATCGCCGTCGAAGCGGTCCTCCAGCCCCCAGGCCTGGGCCTGGGTGATCGCCACCAGCGGCGAACCGCGGATGACGCGATAACGACGGGTAAACTCCGCGACGAGCTCCGCGGACGGCTCGCGCCCGCCGCGGATGGCGGTGAGGTAGCGCGGCACGTCGTCGAGTGAGGCCGGTGAGCCGTAGGTCATGAGGAGCACGCCGCGGCGCTCGGCCGCGGTCACGCGAGCACCTGGGCGCTGGCCTCGGTCCGGGCGGTCTGCTCGTGAACGAAGTCGACCAGGCGCCGCAGCAGCCCGGTGTCGGTGTCAGGCGACACTCCGTGACCGAGATTGAAGACGTGGCCGGTCTGGCCATCTGCCTCAGCGAGCACCGCTCGCGCGCCCGCCTCGGTCGCCTCCCAGCCGGCAAGGAGCCGTGCCGCGTCGAGGTTGCCCTGGATGCCGCGGTCGGGGCCGACGCGTCGCCAGGCATCGCCGAGCGATACCCGATGGTCGACTCCGATGACGTCGCCGCCCGCGTCGGCCATGAGCTCGAGCAGTGCCGCCGTGCCGGTCCCGAAGTGGATCGTCGGCACGCCGTCGAGGCTATCGAAGATCCGCCGGACGTGGGGCTGGACGAAGGCCGCGTAGTCGGCCGGGCCAAGGCCACCGACCCAGCTGTCGAAGACCTGGACGACCTCGGCGCCGGCCTCGACCTGGGCCCGGAGATAGGCGACGACCATCGTC
>JANMPL010000118.1:0-6271 GCA_031369845.1 Chloroflexota bacterium | reverse complement strand
GAAATGCCGGGGATCATGGATTACAGCCAGCGCCCGGACTACGCACGCGTCGTTGACATCACCACCAAGGCCGCCCTTCGCGAGATGATCGCCCCGGGCGTGGTCGCCGTCGCGACGCCCATCGCCGTCGGGCTGCTGCTGGGCGCGGAGGCCGTGGCCGGCATGCTCATGGTCGGGACGATCGCCGGCGTCATGCTCGCCACCGTGCTCAACAACGGCGGCGGGGCGTGGGACAACGCCAAGAAGTACATCGAGTCGGGCCATCTCAAGGACGACCAGGGCAACGTCCTCGGCAAGGGCTCCGACGCCCACGCTGCGGCCGTCGTTGGTGACACCGTCGGCGACCCCTTCAAAGACACCGCCGGCCCTTCACTCCACGTGTTGGTCAAACTCCTTGCAACGATCACTCTCGTACTCGCCCCATTGTTCATCCGGTAGCCTCGGCTGTCGCGCCGGACGGTCCATCCGTGCGTTGCGCGGTCCGCTCCTCGCTCACGCAAACCTCGGGCCGATGGCGGCCCGGGGGTCCGCCTCGGGCCTCGGTGAGCGTTCGCCGGGCTCAACACTGAGGTTGCCGGTTCGCCGCGACTAAGTCATGGACACATTCGCCCAAGCCGTAGTCATGGGAGTCGTGCAGGGACTCACGGAGTTCCTGCCGGTCTCTTCGTCGGGTCATCTCATCATCGTTCCGTACCTGGCCGGTTGGAACGATCCGTTCATCACGTCGCTGGCGTTCAGCGTGATGCTCCACATCGGGACGCTGGTCGCGCTCCTCGTCTACTTCCGGGCCGACTGGCTGAGGCTCGTCCCTGCCGGGCTCGCCACGATCCGCGACAGATCGTTCGAGGGCGATCCGGATCGGCGGCTCGCCTGGCTGCTTGCCGTCGCCACCGTGCCCGCCCTGATCATCGGCGTCCTTCTCAACGACGTCGTTGAACAGCGCTTCCGGGAAGTCGGGCTGGTGGCGCTGATGCTCGTCGTCGGCGGCGGCATCTTGTGGCTCGCCGAGCGCCAGGGCTCGCGCCGACTGCTACCCGTCGACCTGACGTTCCCGAAGGCGCTGGCCATCGGCGGCGCCCAGGCAATCGCTCTCGTGCCGGGAATCAGCCGGTCGGGAATCTCGATTGCAGCCGGACTGTTCGCGGGCCTCGATCGGGAGTCGGCGGCGCGGTTCTCGTTCCTCATGGCGACCCCGGTCACGGCCGCCGCCGCGGCCTACGAGACGTTCAAGGTCGTGACCGGCGACGCGGGGATCGTCGTCGAGGTCGCGCCACTGTTCGCCGGCATGGCTGCGGCGCTCGTCTCCGGACTCGTGGCGATTGCGGTCCTCCTGCGCTTCCTTCGCACCCGATCGACCGACGTCTTCGTCGTCTACCGGGTGATCCTGGCAGCCGTCGTCCTCGTGACCTGGCTCGGCTGAGGCATGCCGATGGAGGTCATGAAGCAGCTCAGGCAGCGGGCGATCCGCGATCTGGTCGACCAGCGCCCGATCCGGACGCAGCAGGAGCTGGCCGGGGCGCTCCGCGAGCGTGGCTTCCGCACGACCCAGGCGACGATCAGCCGGGACGTCGCCGAGCTCGGGCTCATCAAGGTCAGCCGCGAAGGCACCCAGGCATACGCGCTGCCACCGCGGCTGATCGAGGCTGAGACGTCGGGCGAGGACCGGCTGCGAAAGCTTCTCGCTGACCTGCCCGTCGAGTTCCACGAGGCTGGCCTGCTGCTCGTCATGCGGACGCTGCCGGGTTCTGCGCACGCGATTGCCGCTGCTCTCGACCGGGCGCGCTGGCCAGAGGTAGCCGGGTCGATCGCCGGTGACGACACGCTCTTCGTCGCCTTCCCGGACCGCGGCTCGCTCCAGCGGATCAAGCGGCGACTGATACGTCTGGCCGAATGACGACGACCGCGCGACGCCGGCCACTCCGCGTCATCCAGGTCGGCATGGGCGGTTGGGGCCGGCAATGGATGGCAACCACTGCCTCGGAGTCCGCGGTCGAAGCCATCGGCTTCGTCGACCCGTCGGCGGAGGCCCGGACGGCGACGATCCGAGCCGGCGCCTCGCCCTCCCTCGTGTTTTCGGACCTCGAGACGGCGCTCCATGCTACGGAGGCAGACGCGGCACTCGTGACGACCGCCATCGAGTTCCACGTGCCACTCGCACTGCAGGCGCTCGCTGCCGGCCTGCACGTCCTGCTCGAGAAGCCATTTGCCCCGACGCTCGACGAGGCGCTGACCGCCGTGCGCGCGGCGGACGTCGCCGGACGCACACTCATGATCAGCCAGAACTACCGGCATCATCCGGCGCCGAGGCTGGTCGCCGAGCTCGTCGCGAACGGGGAGGTCGGTGCAGTGGCAAGCGTATCGGTCGACTTCCGGCGACACCCGATCCGACATGCGGCGTGGGCGAGGCAGCATCGCAACTTACCCCACCCGCTCCTCGCCGACATGGCGATCCATCAGTTCGACCTCCTCCGCCTCGTCCTTGGACGCGAGCCAGTGTGGGTCGAGATGGAGTCGATCAACCCGCCGTCGAGCGGTTATCGGGACGCGCCGGCCGCGTTCGGGCTGATCTCGTTCGAAGGTGATCTCCCGGCCAGCTACCGCGGCAGCTGGATCAGTCGGGGGCGCCAGACGCCGTGGGGCGGCGAGTGGCGGCTGGAGGGCGACGCCGGAGCGATCGAGTGGACGAGTCGCACCGATCGCGACACGCCCGACACGCTTCGCCTCCGGACGGCGAGCGGCGTCGCACGTCCGATCGCGCTGCCAAAGCTGGCGGCTGTCGATCGGGCCGGCACGCTCGCCGCGTTCGTCGAGGCCGTCCGGTCCGGGTCCGAGCCGGAGACGTCAGGTCGTCGCAACCTGCCGACGCTGGCCCTCTCGATCGCATCCATCAGATCCGCGACGGAGCGTCGCCGCGTAGCCATCTCGGAGCTGATGGCTGACCTTCCGGAGGACGTTCGATGACCGACCCGATCCGGGTGCTCGTCTGGAACGAGAACCGCCACGAGCGCCAGAACCCGGAGGTGGCAGCGATCTACCCCGACGGGATCCACGGCGCGATCGCCAGCGCCCTGCGCAACGCCGGCCTCGACGTCAGGACGGGAACGCTCGACGAGCCAGTTCAGGGCCTGGCCGACCTCGACTGGGCCGATGTTGTCGTCTGGTGGGGCCACCTCGCCCACAACGAGGTCAGCGATGACAACGTCGATCGCATCCAGGCCCGTGTCCTCGACGGCATGGGTTTCATCGCCCTGCATTCGGCCCATTACAGCCGACCCTTCAAGCGGCTGATGGGTACGAGCTGCAGGCTGAAGTGGCGGGAAGCGGATGATCGCGAGCGACTGTGGGTCGTCGCACCGGACCACCCGATCGCCGCCGGGCTCGCCGAGTATTTCGAGATCGAGCGCGAGGAGATGTACGGCGAATTCTTCGACATCCCGACGCCCGACGCGCTGGTGTTCATCAGCTGGTTCAGCGGCGGCGAGGTGTTCCGTTCGGGCGCTGCCTATGCCCGGGGACGCGGTCGGATCTTCTACTTCCGACCCGGCCACGAGACGTACCCGACCTACCACAACGCCGATGTCCAACGGGTGATCGCCAACGCCGCACGATGGGCGGCGCCAGGGTCCGGCCCGCGACCGGCCTTCGGTAATCGCGCCGCGCTCGAGGACTGAGTCCCGCCTCCGATTCTCGCACCACGAGCACATGGGACATGTTTGACATGGACCCGTGCAGGAACTAGACGAATCGGGGGTGATTCGGGCTTGATTCGATCGATTGCTGCACGTGGGGCGAGCCAAACGCACACTCCCGAGCCAGATCACGCGTCCAGCTCGTCGCATGTGCTCGTCCGGCGAGAATCCGGCCGCGCGTGGCCGCAATGCCGCTGGTACCTCTGGCTTTTTGACACCCTGAGCGTCGCGCGCTAGGCTATCGGCCGGTCGAACTTCAGGCGCGCGAACTTACGCGCGGAACCTGGAGTTCTTTCCTTTATCTCGACCCTACGACCGTCGAATCCACGACCGGTCCCCAAGGGGGCGCACCCGTGAACAACAAGCCCACCTACCTGTCCAAGGAAGGCCTCGAGAAGCTCCGCGCTGAGCTCGACGAGATGACGAGCGTCAAGCGGCCCGAGGTCGCCCAGCGGATCCACGACGCCAAGGAACACGGCGATCTGTCCGAGAACGCCGAGTACGAGGACGCCAAGAACGAGCAGGCGTTCGTCGAGGGCCGGATCCAGACGCTCCAGGCGCTGATCAAGAACGCCACGATCATCGACGAGAACCACTCGACCGACCACGTCCAGATCGGCTCCACGGTGGCCGTCGAGAGCGACGACGGCAAGGAGTCCTTCACGATCGTCGGATCGACGGAGGCCAAGCCGACCGAGGGCCGGATCTCGAACGAGAGCCCCGTCGGGCGCGCCTTGCTGGGCAAGAAGAAGGGCGAGAAGGTCCTCGTCAAGGTCCCGGCCGGCGACTTCACGTACAAGATCACCAGCATCACCTAGGCGTCGCGGCCGGCGGGCGCCAACCCCGGAGGCGCACTCTCAGATGGACTGGGCCGATGAGTTAGCGGCGAGCGTCAGCGGGCCGCAGGTCATCAATGACTCGAAGACACCGTCGGGGACTGTCCACGTCGGCAGCCTCCGTGGCCCGGTCCTGCTCGATGTCATCGTCCGGGCCATGCGCGCCCGGGGCCTCGAGATCACGTACCTCTATGGCGTCGACGACATGGACCCGATGGACGCCCAGGCGCTCCTGACGCCCGACGCCGTCGCGGACGCGATGGGCAAGCCGCTCGCCCACATTCCGGACCAGGAGGCCGACGGGCAGGCCTCCTACGCCCGCCACCACGCGAAGGTCTTCATCGACATCTTCGACGGGCTCGGCATCCGGCCCGATCGCTACTACTGGATGAGCGACATCTATCCGACCGGAGAGATGGACCCCTTTATCCGGACTGCGCTCGACAAGGCCGCGATCGTCCGCGACATCTACCGGCGCGTCGCCAACGTCCAGCATCCCGACACCTGGCATCCCCTCAGCGTCATCTGCGAGAACTGCGGGAAGATCGGGACGACGATCGTTACCGGCTGGGACGGCGAGCGCGTCGCCTACCAGTGCCGCCCGAACCTCGTCGACTGGGCGACTGGCTGCGGCCACACCGGCTGGACGTCGCCGTTCGGTGGGCGCGCCAAGCTCCCGTGGAACGTCGAGTGGGCCGCCCAATGGAGTCTCTTCGGCGTGACGATCGAGCCGTCGGGCAAGGACCTCTCGACCGCCGGCGGTTCGCGCGACCGCTCTGACGCGATTGCCCGCGAGGTGTTCGAGCGCGAGCCCCCGCTCAACGTCCCGTACGAGTTCATCAACATCGGCGGAAAGAAGATGTCGACCTCGAAGGGACGAGGTGCCGCGGCTCACGAGATCGCGGACGTCATCGTCCCCGAAGTGCTCCGCTTCTTCTTCCTCCGCCCGAAGCCGAACCATGCGGTCGATTTCGACCCGGATGGCAGCGACGCGATCCCGCGCCTGTACGACGAGTTCGACCGCTTCGCGGCGGCCACCGCCGGGCGCGAGGTCAAGGGCGAGATCGCCCCGGGCTACGAGGCGACGTTCCGCTACTCGCTCCTCGACCCGGAGGCGGACGTCGCTGCGGAGGCAACGCTCTTCCGGCCGGCCTTTGGCCACCTCGCGCTCCTCGTCCAGGTCCCGAACGTCGACGTCGCGGCTCGCGTCGAGGCGGAGAAGGGCAGCCCGCTCAACGAGAGAGAGCGGCAGATTCTCGAGGAGCGGATCGGGGCCGCGCGACGCTGGCTGGCGACGTACGCGCCGGAACGAGCGCGCCTGACGATCCGCCGGGACTCGCTCCCGGATGAGGCTGCGGCCCTGGACGACAAGCAACGTGCCTACCTTGCGGCGCTCGCGGATGCGGTCGAGTCAAGGCAACCGGAAGCGGGCGATGCGTGGCAGGACGCGATCTTCGCGACGGCGACGGAGCTCGGGCTTGAACCGCGAGCGGCGTTCACGGCGCTCTACCTCGCGTTCCTCGGCCGGACGAACGGGCCGCGCGCCGGCTGGCTCCTCGCGAGCCTCGAGCGCGAGTTCGTGGTCGCGCGGCTGCGCGAGGCGGCCGGCGCGGCCGGTGTGGCCGTCGGAGGTGCGGCATGAGCGTCGGGCTGCAGCGGCTGCGCGAGGACGCCGACGCGATCCGCAAGGGCGCGATCGACAAGGGCGAGGACCCAGCGGTCATCGACCGGGCGCTCGATCTCGAC
>JANMPL010000097.1:0-1539 GCA_031369845.1 Chloroflexota bacterium | reverse complement strand
GGCGTCGCACTGCCACACGACCAGCCGGCGGAGAGCGACATCGGTGACGATCCCAAGGAGTTCGCGACCGCGATCATCCGCAAGCTGTTCGTGCAGACGCACCACCGCGGTGTGACCCAGCTGCTCCAGGGAATCGGCAAGACGATCCGCGACGAGATGCCGCGTGCCGTCAGGACCGCGATCGTGGCCGCGAATGCCGCGGTGGCCCCGCGTCCAGTCGACATCCTCCTCCTCACCGAAGAGCCGTTCATCCCGTGGGAGCTCGCCTGGATCGACGAGCCGTTCGACCCGAAGGCTCCGCCGTACCTGGGTGCCCAGACGAACATCGGGCGATGGGCGCTCGAACCGGACAGCACGCCGACAGACCCGCCGCGGCAGCTGGACGCGGCGTCGATCGCGGTCGTCTGGGGTGTCTACAACACCTCGAGCCTGGAACGCCTCGAGGCAGCCGAGGACGAGGCCAAGCAGATCCAGGATCAGTACCACGCGGCGTCAATCGACGCCCGGCCGGAGCTCGTCTACTCCTTGCTGGAAGGCGACCCGCCCTCGGACATCCTCCACTTCGCCGTTCACGGCAGGTACAACCCGCAGGGGGTCGACGAGGGCATCTACCTCGTCGAAGGCCCGCCGATCGATCCGTTCCAGATCCGGGGTTCGGACCTTTCGAAGCGTTCGCCGTTCGTCTTCCTCAACGTCTGCCAGGTCGGCGCCGGGCAGAACCTCCTCGGGAACTACGCCGGCATCGCCCAGGCGTTCCTCAAGATCGGTGCGTCGGGGGTCGTCGCGCCGCTGTGGTCGATCGACGACAAGATCGCCGAGCAGATCGCCCTCGAGTTCTACAAGTACGCCCTTCAGCCGGCCGAGGAGGTCGACGGCGATGGCGACGACCGGCCGGAGCCGCCCACGGTCGCCGACCTGCTCCGAAAGGTGAGGGCGGAGCTGGTCGAGAACGAGGAGGTCCACGAGTCGACCCACCTCGCATACCAGTTCTACGGGCATCCCTCTCTTCGCCTGTCATGGAAACCCGCGGCTGCCGCAGGAGGACAGTAGATGGCTGAGCTCGATCCCACCGGAGGAACCATTCAGCTAGGCGACCTGGGGCTCCGGACTCCGAGCCTGGTCGGGAACGCCGAATCCGTCGACCGCCAAGCCGGGGGCGCCCTTCGCGGGATCGGTGGCACGAGCAAGGAATTCCAGGCCGCCCTCGAGCGAGCGTCGATGGAGACGACCCATGTCGTCGAGCTCCAGGCGTCCGAGCTCCCAGGTGCAGGTGGCGGTGGGGCGGGTCCTGGTCGATCGGGCGGGGCCAAGGGATCGACGATCGAGCTGGACGTCCCGACGCCGGCAAGGGGCTTCGAGCACGCAGTCCTGTCGGTCGACGCGCGGGGAGTGACGACCTGGTCGTTCGCGCCGCCGGCCGAACGCGGGCCGGGCTCTCGTGGCGGGGGCAACACGCGAACGTTCACCATCGGTCGCACGCCGGGTCCGCCGCCGGAGCCGGGCACTCAGGCTGACCGGTCGATCTTCGGCGAGGTCGGG
>JANMPL010000001.1:0-4095 GCA_031369845.1 Chloroflexota bacterium | reverse complement strand
CGCGGCTCAGGCCCGCCGCTCAGCGATTCACAGGCAGGATCACGACGTACTGGCCATCCATCGCCGGGTAGCGACCCGTCGGCCGCCGCCAGGGGAGGAAGTCCTCCTCGAGCTGCTTGGGCGTGATCCGGGCGTTCGGGCCGCGTGACGCCCCCCAGATGCTGCTGATTCGCGGATACCAGGGATCGCTGACGTAGAGATGCGTGACGGTCATCTCGCCGGGCCCGGCGGGATCGGCCGTCGATTCGTAGCCGTGGAGGACCCACGAATGGGCGCCGCGCCAGACGAGGAGACCGGCCGGCCGGCCGGTTGCCCGGATCGCCCGCACGGCCCGCTCGATGGCCTTGCCGCGCGTCGGGGCGACGAGGACCTCGTACGCTCCCCCGCCGAGCTTCTCCATGCCGCGGGCCCAGCCGATTGGTTCGGTCCCGCCGTTGCGTGCCTTGGACAGGGACGCCGCGAGATCCGCGATACGGGCCTGGGTTTGCACTGAACGGTCGTCGATCGCGCCCGTGATGTTGAGCATGATCTGCATCGCCGCGCTGACACACTGGTCCTTGGTCGCCTGGCTCACGAAGTCGCCCTTCCGGTAGAGGTTCATCGCGAGGACGGGCTTCGGCGTTGGCGTCGCGGTGGGCGCAGGCGTCGGGATGGAGGTTGGCGCGGGGGTCGGAGCCGGGCTGCGGGGCGGCGACGGCGTCGGCCGGGCCGTCGCCTTGGCGGCGGATGGAGATGCGGCCGCGACCGCGATCGATGGCCGCCCCGTGATACCCGCCACGCCACCCGCTTGGGTCGAGCCCATACACGCCGATACGCCAAGCACGGCCACGCTCAGCAGCCCGGCGAGAGCGACGCCGACGGACGAGCGGCTGGATCGGCTGGGTTGGGCCGTCATGGGGGCGAGATCATCGCATGGACCATCAACTTCGTCGCCAAGGGGTCGTGGGCGCGCGCGTACACGGCCAAACGGACTGTGGTTGGTAGGGGAGCCAGGACTCGAACCTGGAACCAGCGGGATATAAGCCCGCCGCTCTAACCGATTGAGCTACTCCCCCGTCGCTCGATCCTACACCTGCCGCGCGGCCGTGCCCCGGGCGCGAGTCGAGGAGACGTCAGGATTCGCCGCCACCGAGGATGCGGCCGGCGAGGGCTCGGAGGCTGAGCGGCTTCGGGTGGAGGGTCGGTCTCTTGTCCGCCGGCGTCGCCGGGTAGGCTGCCTTCTGGCCGGACAGTTGTCCGCCGCCGGGAAGGTAGGAGCGGGCTGGAAGCGATGCGGCGAGGTCACGCTCCTCGGGCGTCATGATGGCCTCGATCGGCAGGTCGTCCGGATCGAACGGCCGCGGGGCCTCCTCGACCTCGATGACCGGGCGCGCGTACGCAGGAGCCCCGTAGAGCTGCGGGAGCGCGACGTGCTGCTCGTCGATTGCCACTCAAATCCTCGAATGATTCAGGTCGGGTACCCGACCCCGGTGATGATATCGGGCCGAGAGTACCGTGGAATGGTACGAAGGTGCTATAGGCCTCACGGGCGCATATCACAGAAGTGGTGCCTGGGGGCACAAGGCCGCACGTTTAGCCGCTCGATGACCTCAAACTAAAAGCGGCTTCATTACCTGGACAGCCACCACGAGGACCAGGTAACAGATCGGAACTGCCGCGAAAAAGCCGAGGGCGGCGCTCCATGGCGTGCGGACCGACCGATCGCCGGATCCGGTGGGCTGCGGGACCACGAGGTACGTCACCAGGCTCCCGCTCACGAGGACGATGGCGATGTACACCGCCACGGCCGCGACCCGCAGGTCCCCTCCGGGCAGGGTCGCACCGCGGCTGAGCGCCACGTCGTAGACGAGGTAGGCCGTGCCCAGCACGATGGCGACAATCAGGCTGCTGAGCACGGCCCGAACGACAGGTCGCGGAGCATTCCGGAATTGGCGCCAGCGGATCTCCGCCCAGGACCTGCGCCGAATCGGCGGTCGAGGGGCATCCGCCGGGGGGCGCGGGCCCGCCGTCATCCGTCGCCCTGGCCGAGGATCGTCAGGCGCTGGCGCGGCGGAAGCGACTCGGGCGCGTGCGAGGCAAGCAGCTCGACGGCAGTTGCGAACCGATCGATCTCCTTCTCGCTGTTGAAGAAGCCGACACTGATCCGGATCGCGTCGAGGGACGGGACCGTCCGAGCGATCGCGAAGACCCGCGAGCCGAGCTCCGCGAGGGCTGCCTCCGCGCTCCAGCCGTGGATCCGGAAGGTGACGAGAGTCGCCATCCGCGCGCGGGGGGTGACGAGCTCGACGCCGGGAATCGCGGCCAGCCGCTCCGCGGAGGCGCGGGCGAGCGCGGTCCCGCGCGCGTGGATCCACGGCAGGCCCACGTACATCGAGAGCCAGCCACAGCTTCGCGCGAGCCCGACGATCGACGGTCGGTGATGGTTGGATGCCTCGAAGCGTCGGGCATTCCGATGAAGGACCGCCGTGCGGTCGAGACCGATCGACTCGAAGCTGAAGTACCCGACATTGCTCGCCGCCGCACGCTCGACGGCAGCTGGTCCGGCCCACAGCGCGCCCGTCCCCTCCGGGCCGAGCAGCCATTTCTCCCCCGCGACGGCGTAGAAATCGGCGCCGGTCTCCTCGACGGCGACCGGGATCGCCCCGACGGCCTGGGCCCCGTCGATGGCGACGAGCGCACCGCGCTCGTGGGCGATGGCCGCGATCCGATCGACCGGCAGGCGGGCTCCCGTCGTCCACACGACGTGCGACAGCGATACGAGCTTCGTCCCTGGTCGAATCGCGGCGTCGAACGCGGCCACGGTCCGGTCGTCGTCGCCGCCGTGGCCGATGTCAGCGAAGGCCAGCTCGACCCCAAAGCGATCGCGGATCGCGATGAGTGGCCCGAGGCAGCCGGCATGCTCATGGTTGGTCGTCACGGCGCGGTCGCCTGACCGCCAGTCGACGGCCCATGTCGCAATGTTCATCCCGTCGGTGGTGGCATGTGTGATGGCGATCGAATCGACGTCGGCGCCGATGATCGCGGCGATGCCCGCCCGCGCTTCCGCCATCCGCTCGAGGAAGATCTCGAAGTAGTCGGGATGGGCCCGGCCGGTGCGGAGCTCCCAGCCCGAGACCTCCTCGGCCGCCGCCGCCGACTCGACCGGGATCGGGCCGGCGGAACCTGTGTTGAGGTAGATCCCGGCGCCGGTTGCCGGCAGTGCCTCCCGCACTGCCGCGAGCTTCTCCGCGTCGGGCATGAACGGGGCGACCACCGCCGTATGATACCGACGATGCCTCCCCAGCCAGCGGACGCGCGCTCGGACCAACCCGGCGCCATGAGCGGACTCGCCCGTCCGGAGATGCTGGCATCCACCGAGTGGCTCGCCGACCAGATCGGGCGGCCGGAGGTCCGCGTGCTCGACGTCCGCTGGCGACCCGACGGCAGCGGTCGGGCGGCCCACGCAGCCGGCCACATCCCGGGCGCTGTACATCTCGACTGGCGAGCCGAGCTTATCGACCCGTCCGAGACCGGCGACGCGCTGCTCCTCGCCGGACCAGAGCAGGTCGCGACGGCGCTGGCGCAGGCCGGCATCACCGACGGGACGACCGTGGTCACCTACGACGACACGATCGGCTTGTTTGCGGCCCGGACCTGGTGGAGCCTGCGGGTCTACGGCTTCGAATCGGTCCGGATCCTCGACGGCGGCTATCCGGCGTGGGTCGAGGAGGGCCGACCGATATCGAACGCGGTGGTGCCTCCGGCGGTGGGCCGCTTCACGCCGCGGGCCCAGCCGCGGATGCGCCTGACGACGGCCGACGTGCGGGCACTCCTCGGGTCGCCCGATGTGTGCCTCATCGACGCCCGGGCGCCCGCCGAATACCGCGGATTCGAGGGCAACACGAAGCGCCTCGGGCACATTCCGGGAGCGACGAACGTGCCGGTCGGGGCGATGAAGCGGCCCGGCAGCCAGCATTTCCGGAGCGGCAGCGAGCTTCGGGAGATGCTCCTCAAGGCCAACGTGGCGCGCGGCCGCCGGATGGTGTGCTACGACGGCTCCGGAGTCGCGGCGGCGAAGCTCGCCTTTGCCCTCACGCTCCTTGGCCATGACGACGT
>JANMPL010000625.1:0-2184 GCA_031369845.1 Chloroflexota bacterium | reverse complement strand
CCTGCGCGGCGAGCCACTCGTGCCGCTGTCCGACGTGACGTTCGCCGAGGCCTCGGGTCGGGGCAACGGTTCGGGGAACGGCCGGCGCGCGGCAGAGAAGACGATCCGCCTCACGCCGAGCCGGAAGCGTGCCGCGGCCGTGGTGTCCGGAGGCGCCGGCCAGGACTGAGGTCCCGCTCCTCCCCGGCCCACCCGATTCTCGCCCCGCGAGCACATGCGACGAGCTGTGCACCTCGCAGCGCCGATTCCAGCCTGATTCGGGTTCTATCGGTCGACTCCTGCACGCCGGGCGAGCCAAGCGTGCAGTTCGGGGCCCCGGGGGCACTTGCCTCGTCGCATGTGCACGCCCCACGAGAATACGGTCGTGGCGCCTGTGAAATCGCTCTCTTGACATGCTGTGATAACGTCCCGTTGACACAGTGAGAGCGCTCTCACCAGAGAGCCAATCGTTGACGAAGGGACACCAAGCTAGTGACCGACCGGGCTGAGACCAACGGGCGCGGCGTGACCCTCGAACAGGTTGCCCGCGTCGCTGGCGTGTCGAGGGCCACGGTCTCGCGTGTCGTCAACGGCAACCCGAAGGTCGCGCCCGATGTGCGTCGGACCGTCGAGCGGGCCGTCGATCGCCTCGGCTACGTGCCCAATCCCGCGGCCCGAAGCCTTGTGACTCGCAAGAGCCAGTCGATCGGGCTCGTCATCGCGGAGCCCGCCGGCCGGCTGTTCGAAGAACCCTTCTTCCCGCGGCTCCTCCGCGGGATCGGTGCGGCGCTCTCCTCGCGCGAACTGCAGCTGGTCCTCCTCATGCCGCAGTCACCGCACGAGGAGAGCCGCGCCGAGCGATACCTCACGGCCGGCCACGTCGACGGCGCGTTGCTCGTATCGCTGCACGGCGACGATCCGCTACCGGCGGCGGTCGCCCGGCGCGGTATCCCGGTGGTCGTGGGTGGTCGCCCGCCCCAGGGCTCGCAGGTGAGCTATGTCGACATCGACAACGTCCAGGGCGGCCGGTCGGCTGTGGAGCACCTGATTGAGACCGGTCGCATGACGATCGCGACGATCGGCGGTCCAGTCGACATGTCGCCCGGGATCGACCGGTTGGCCGGCTACCGCCAGGCGCTCGATGCTGCGGGCCGGGCCCGCGACGAAACCCTCGAGGGCGCCGGGGACTTCTCCCAGCAGGGCGGCGCCGAAGTCATGCGACGAATCCTCGCGGCTCGCCCTGACGTCGACGCGGTCTTCGCCGCATCCGACTTGATGGCCGCCGGCGCGGTCCAGGTGCTTCGGGCGGCGGGCAGGCGGATCCCGGAGGACGTCGCCGTCGTCGGTTTCGACGATTCGCCGATCGCGGAGACGGCCGACCCGCCGCTGACCAGCGTCCGCCAGCCGATCGAGGAGATGGGCGCCGAGATGGTCCGCCTCCTCCTCGAGCACGCGACACATCCGGGCGCCGCCCCGCGAACGGTGATCCTCGCCACGCAGCTCGTGTGCAGGCGATCCAGCGAGGGGGTGGCGACGGGATAAGCGACAAACGGCGTCGAACGACGCATCCGATCGGATTGGTGTTGGAGGAGAAAGATCGAGCATGGACGGAACGTACAGGCAGCACGGGGCGAGGCCCCGAGCCCTCGGATTGATCGCATCGCTCGCGCTTCTCGTGACCGCATGCGGCACAGTAGCTTCGCCGGCCCCCGCAACGGGAGGCCCGAGCGCATCCACTGGTGTAGCGGCGTCGGCAACACCGCCACCCGCAGTCACGCCTGAACCCCTGCCCGCCACCGGTCCGGGTCCGAACGGCGGAGTCGTGGTCCGATGGTTCGTCGGCCTTGGCGCCGGTGGCCAGCCTCAGCAGCTCCAGGCCGAGTCTGAGTTCGTGAACGCGTTCAACCTGTCCCAGAAGGACGTCTACATCGCCCTCGAAATCTACAACAACAACGTCGCGGCCAACATCCTGAAGACGCAGATCGCCGCGGGAAATGCGCCGGACATCATCGGGCCTGTCGGTGTCGAGGGTCTCAACCTGTTCCGGGACCAGCTGCTCGACCTCGAGCCCTTCATCGCGAAGACCAACTACAGCGTCGCTGGCGTCGACCCGAAGCTCGTGGAGTTCTTCAAACTGGGCGAGAACAACGCGACCGTCGGCGTTCCATTCGCCACGTATCCGTCGTTCCTGTACTTCAACAAGGA
>JANMPL010000581.1:0-2478 GCA_031369845.1 Chloroflexota bacterium | reverse complement strand
ACCTTCGCTCGGTCGGCGTCCAGGTCGAGGTCGACCTGCCGGGCGTCGGCGCCAACCTCGCCGACCACCCCGGCGTCGATCTCGATTCCGGTTGGCGCGGCGGCGCGGACTATGGTCCGATCCTGCACTCGATCGCGACGTTCCGGAGCTCGACCGCCCGGGGCGGCGGACCGGACATGATGTTCTGGGCCAGCGATCCGGCCGGCGAGGAGCTCCGCTTCTACTTCGACCCGATCCTGCTCCGGCCGGCGTCGCGCGGATCGGTTAGGTTGCCATCAGCCGATCCGACGGAGCCGCCCCGGATCGAGCTGCCGGGGGTGCGGGACCACGCGGACGTGGACCGGCTCGTCGAGGGCTACCGACGCGGACTCGAGCTCGCGAACCGACCGGAGATCCGCCGGCTGTCGCTGGAGCCGCCGCCGCCGGACCCTGGGAGCGAGGCTGCGCTGCGTCGCGTCGTCGCCGACAACGCCTATTCGATCCCCCACGTGGTCGGGACGTGTGCAATGGGACCGTCGCCGGAGCATGGTGCGGTCGTCGACTCACGCGGTCGCGTTCATGGTGTGAGCGGTCTCAGCGTGATCGACGCCTCGATCATGCCCAAGCCACCGTCGGGCTTCCCCCACATCGTCACGATCATGATCGCGGAACACTTGGCCCAGCAGCCGACGAAGGGCCAATGACATGGTCGGCACGGTCAACCTCCCGCTGGGGCGTACTCCTTGGCGTGCTGCTCACGATCCTTCGCCTCGGTCCGCTCCATGATGTCGAGCGTCTCGGCGACCGATCGCCCGTTCTCGTCGGCGGCGCGCTTGATGTCTTCGTAGGTGATATTCGACTCGCCCATCTCGAGGTGGGCGTCCATGCAGCCGCAGGTTAGACACATCGTCGGTGACCCCTTTCGTTCGGGTTCGCTGGTGTTTCCGTCCGGACTGAGCCGCCCGCGCCAGCGGCGCCGCGGGCGGATGGCGGAGCGCTCGTCGGCGCTCCCCGTTAGCGTGCGACGGTGGCGGACACATCGAAAGGTGCGACGATCTGCACCCGGTAGCAATTCCGTTGCAGTCGACAGGCGGCCACCGCGAGGACGGTTGACTACCCGAGCCACTTGGGCTGAGTGAGGCTGAACCAGTTCCCGGAGTCGTCTCGGAAGAGCGCTTCGATCCCGTACGGCCGCTCGGCTGGTTCCTGGAGGAACGTGACGCCCCTCGCCGACAGCTCCTCGTACGTCTTCTGGCAGTCGGCCGTCTCGAACACCCCGCCGCCGAGCGAGCCCTTCGCGACGAGCGCGCGGACCGCCTCTGCGTCCTCTGGACTGAACATCGGCGGGGCGGGGTAGGCGAGGAGGATGTTCAGGTCCTTCTGGTCCTTCGGGCCGACCGTGAGCCAGCGGAAGCCGTCGAGGATGGCGTCATTACGAAGCTCGAACCCGAGGGTCTCGGTGTAGAACGCCTTTGCCCTGTCCTGGTCGAGCACGAACACGTTCACGTGGTTGAGGCGGCTGATCATCGGTGCTCCTTCGGCTGCGGTGCTTGGGGCACCGTAGCCGGGCGCGGGTGTGCCGTGCTTCTTCCCGATTGCTCTCCGTCCGGGTACGGCCGCGTCCACATCAAAACCACGCATCCGGGGATCGGTGGGACGCCGGTCCGCGCGACCGCGTCGTCGCGGTAATGGCTCGGCGACCCACCGACGAGGTCGCGGAAGCGAGCGCTGAACGAGCCGAGGCTCGCGAAGCCGACCAGAAAGCAGATCTCGGTGACGGAGAGGTTCGCGGTGCGCAGGAGGGTCTTCGCGCGCTCGATCCCGCGTCTCGTGAGGTAGTGCGGGGCGTTTCGCCATAGGCCGCCGTGAACGCGCGGGCGAAGTGAAATCGGGAGTAGCCCGCTTCGCCGGCCATCGTGTCGAGGTCGAGCGGCTCCGCGTATTCGCGATCGATGAGGTCGTGAGCTCGCCTTAGCGCGGGCAGGAGGAACAACGCGTTCTCGGTCATCCACGTCACCCGCATGCCACCGGCCGCGGACTGAGCACCAAGGAGGGGAGTGGAGCCGACACTCGGATTTGAACCGAGGACCTGCTGTTTACGAAACAGCTGCTCTACCGCTGAGCTATGTCGGCGCCGAGCAAGGATAGCCGATGCTCAACGACACCAGCTCTTCGTGTGCTGGTGAGTACGCTGGCAGCCCCGAAGGAAACGCTGGCACAGCGCTCGAACAGCTGATAACTGTGTCAGATGCCATGATCGCGGGCTCATGCGTCAGGACGTTGGACAGAACATGCGTTCTTGTCCGACTCAGCTGCGCGAAGTGCTCCTCCGTGCTGTCGAGACCAGGGCCGACGCAGGTGGGTCGAGCGGTGGCGACCGCTCGACCCGCCCTACCGTTAAGACCCGATTCGCATCGAGGCCAGGATGGCATCGAGCTCCGCCACGTCCGCGGCGGACGTACCCGGCATGTGCCACGTGTCGATGACGAGCCTGTCGCT
>JANMPL010000528.1:0-1890 GCA_031369845.1 Chloroflexota bacterium | reverse complement strand
CTGGGCGATCAGCCCGTGGTCGCGCAGGGCGGCGGTGAGGGTCTCGCGCCGGGCGGCCCCGGCGAGCGCCGCGCGGACAGCGGATTCGACCTCGTCGGCAAAGGCGGCGTCCGTCGTGACCAGGATGGCTGGCGAGTCCGGGCCATGCTCAGCCTGGGTGATGAGGTCGGCGGCAACGCGCGCCGGATCGGCAGGAGGCGCGGCCAGGACCATCCCCTCGGACGGGCCCGCTGGCAGGTCGATACCGACCTCGCCGGCGACCTCGAGCTTGGCGGCGGTGACCCACGCGTTGCCGGGCCCGACGATCCGGTCGACGGGTGCGAGGCCGACATCCGGCAGCCCATACGCCAGGGCGCCGATGGCCTGGGCGCCACCCGCCACGATGAATGTATCGACCTCGAGTAGCCCTGCAGCAGCGAGGATGACGGGGTTCGTCACGCCCTCCCGATCCGCGGGTGAGGCGACCACGATCGCACCGACGCCGGCGACCTGTGCCGGGACGACGGTCATCACCATCGAGGACGGGTAAGGTGCCGAGCCACCGGGCACGTACGCGCCGACCCGCGCGAGCGGAGCCCAGCGCCGTTCGATCTCGATCCCGGGCGCTACGGTCGTGGTGGTCGAGATCGGGCGCTGGGTCTCGGCGAAGCGGCGAACGTTGGCGATCGCCTGGTCAAGGGCTCGTCGGATCCTGGGTTCGAGGTGATCCCGGGCGGCACGCAGGATCCGGGGGTCAAGAACGAGACGTCCGTCCGATCGTCCGCCGCCGAGGGCCCTGTTTGCAGCACGAACCGCCTCGTCGCCTCCGGCTCGGATGGCATGGAGTGTCGCTCTGGCCGACTCCCGAACGGCGGGATCGGGAATGGCTCCACGACGAACCAGGGCGTCGTAGTCGCGGCGCGCCTCCGGGGAGGCGACACCACGGGCCACGCGGGCCAGGTCGAACCGCCGCAGGATCAGCGTGTCGTGCATTCCCGGCGCGGAGGCCGTCGCGTTCACTGGACGAGCTTCTCGATCGGCAGGACGAGGATGCCGGATGCCCCGGCGGCCTTGAGGCGCGGCAGCAGTGCCCAGATGTCGTCGGCGCCCACGACCGAGTGGATCGCGATCATCCCGGCATGGGCCAGCGGGATCACCGACGGGGACTCGAGGCCGGGCAGGAGAGTCTCGAGGTCGTGGAGCCGCTCGGCGGGCGCGTTCATCATCAGGTACTTGCGGCCCCGCGCGGCGATGACGGCGCTGAGCATCGTGTCGATCGCGTCGACTCCCCCGGCCCGTTCGATCACGGCGCTGGGATTCGCCACCAGGATTGCCTCGGACACGAGCACGTCGGCGATCGGCCGGAGGCCGTTCATGACGAGGGTCGAGCCGGTCGAGACGAGATCGACGATCGCCTCAGCCAGGCCGAGCCGCGGCGCGACTTCGACGGCGCCCGAGATCGAGATCACGTCAACCTCGACGCCGGCGGTCGCGAAGAAGCGCCGGGCGGTGTTCGGGTGGGCGGTCGCGACGCGCAGACCGGCGAGATCCGCGATCGAGCGGGCCGGGCTGTCGTTGGGGACCGCCGCCGCGAGCCGGCACTGGCCGAAGCCCAGGGACCGCAGGCGGGGAAGCTTCGCGCTCGTTTCGGCGAGCAGATCCTCGCCGGTGACGCCGAGATCAGCGACGCCGTCGCCGACGAACTCGATGATGTCGTTCGTTCGGACGAAGAGGATATCGAGGTCGAAGTTCCGGACACGGGCGACGAGGCTCCGGGCGTGGTCCTCGAAGACGAGGCCGGCATCCTTGAGGAGCTCGATCGTCGGTTCGACGAGGCGGCCCTTGTTCGGGATGGCCAGGCGCAATCGATGCGGTTCGGCGCGTTCAAGGGCGGTCACGTTTCGAGTCCGG
>JANMPL010000521.1:0-11617 GCA_031369845.1 Chloroflexota bacterium | reverse complement strand
GTCGCGTTCGGCCACGCGGACTCGGATGATCGCCGAGCCGAGAATGTGGCCGGCATCGACGAACGTCGCGTGGATACCGGGCGCGACCTCGATCTCCTCGTCGTAATCGATCGCCTTGAACTGCTCCAGGGCCTTGCGGGCCTCCTTTTGCGTGTAGAGCGGCTCGTCGAGGTCGACGTCGAGGACCGGCGGCTGCCGGCGAAGATCTGCCTCGGCGTCGTCGATGGGGGCGGCCGCTGCGCCGGTCGGCGTGGGGGATGAGGGCGCCGGTCCGTGGGAGGAAATCGCCCAGGCACCTTCGCCCCCGGTCTCGGTCGCGACGGCCACTTCTTCGGAGGCGGCCTCCGACGCGACCGTCGCGGCATCCGGGGCGATGGGCGTCGCGGCGGACGGGTTCTCAGCGAGCTGGAGCGCGGCGTCGTATGCCTCGCGTTCCTTTTCGTCGTCCGTGACGGCCTCGTCAGGATGCTTCCGTTCCCAGCGTGCCTCGCGCTTGGCGAATTCTTCTTGTAGGTGCCCCGAGTCGAGAAGGACGAGCTCCGCGAGCTCGCACGTGCCATGGGTCCCGATGACTGGCCCGCGGAATCCTTCGTCGACGACGTGCGGAATCAGCCCGCAATGGTCGAGATGGGCGTGGGTCAGAAGGATGGCGTCGAGCGTCGTCGGGTCGAACCCGAGGGGGATCCGATTGCGGACGGCCTCGTTGGGGCTGCCCTGGAACATGCCGCAGTCGACGAGGATTCGGGCGCGCTCGGTGACGAGCAGGAACTGGGAGCCGGTGACGGTCGTCGCCCCGCCGAGGAAGTGGATTTCCATCAACGTCATCGTGCCACGCCGCGGGTCGCAAGGAGCGTCGATCCGAGGTGGCTCACGTTTCGGCCCGCTCGCGACCAAACCCGTACCTTCGCTTCGGCCATGATCTGCGAGGATCGGGTCGCAGGGAGGTGCGTGGCGCATGGCGGACTACTCATTCCTCACCGAGTGGCGCCTCGATGCGCCGATCGAGCGGGTCTACGATGCGATTCACGACTCGCTTGCCTGGCCCGACTGGTGGCCCGCCGTCAAGGCCGTCGAGGAGATCCGCCCCGCGAAGGAACGCAGCGGCATCGGCAGCGTCCGCCGCTACACCTTCAAGGGCAGCCTGCCCTACACCCTGTCGTTCGATCTGACGGTCGAACGGATCGAGCGGCCGAACATCCTCGCCGGCCGGGCGTCGGGCGAGCTCGACGGGACCGGGGTCTGGACGCTCCGCGAGGAGGGCGGCCAGACGGTCGCCCGGTACGACTGGAACATCCGGACCACCCGCTGGTGGATGAACCTCCTGGCGCCGATCGCACGGGGCGTATTCAAGGCGAACCACGACGTCGTGATGCGGAGTGGAGCGAGGGGAATCTGCGGCCTGCTCGGCGGGGTCAAGGGCACCTGCGCCTGGGTCGAAGGCTGAAGCGAGCCGCTGCTCCCGCTCAGCCGAGCGGCACGGAGAGGATCGCGTCGAGCGCAATCGCCGCGAATAGGAGTGTCAGGTACGAGATCGAATACTTGTAGAGGCGGATCGCGCCGGCCGTCGAGGCCTCTTCGGATGCTCCCTCGCGCCACAGCCGGTACGCCTGGCGGAGGAAGATCGCACCGAGCACGACTGCCGCGATCAGGTAGATCCAGCCCATCCGGGCCACGGCCCATAGGACGAGCGAGATCGCGACCATGAGGATCGCGTAGAGGCCGATCTGGCGCGTCGTTTCGGGGATGCCCCGGACGACCGGCAGCATCGGGATCCCGGCGGCCGCGTAGTCCTTCCGGATCCGCAGCGACAGCGCCCAGAAATGGGGCGGCGTCCAGTAGAAGACGATGGCGAAGAGGAGAAGCGCCGGAATCCCGACGTTTCCCGTGACCGCGGCCCAGCCGATGACCGGCGGGAGGGCGCCGGCAGCCCCACCGATCACGATGTTCTGCGGCGTCGTCCGCTTCATGACGATCGTGTAGATGACGACGTAGAAGGCGATTGCCAGCAAGGCGAGGAACGCGGCAAGGAGGTTGACGAACCACGCCAGGACCACAAACGAAATGACCCCGAGAACGAGCCCGAACACGACAGCCTGCTCCGGGTCGACCTGGTGGGCCGGCAGAGGCCGGCGTCGGGTGCGGACCATCAGTTCGTCGATGTCCCGATCCAGGTAGCAGTTGATCGCGTTCGCGCTACCCGCCGCGAGCGTCCCGCCGACGAGGGTCCAGAGCGTGAGCCACGCCCAGTGGCCGAGCTGGATCCCTGGCACTTCGCGGGTCGCGAGGACCATCGCCGGAACCGTCGTCACAAGCAGCAGCTCGATGATCCGGGGCTTGGTCAGGGCGATGTAGGCACGGACGGTGTCGCCCCTCGTCCGGATGTCCCCGTTGTCGCCGCTATCGCCCCCTTTGCCCACCCGGCCGCCGGTCGCGCCGGTCCGGTCGCCGTGAGCCGGGGCCGTCCTCGCGGCGTAGTAGCTCGTTGCGACGAGGGCCGCCAGCGCGGCCCAGATCAGCGCGCCGAGGGCGACATGCAGGGTCTGGGTCCAGCCGGCAAGATCCGTCAGGACCTGGAACCCGCCGATGACCGCTTGGATCGGGAAGAGAACCGCCGCGATCAGCGTCAGCCGGAGGATCGCCCGGTTCGATCGCTGGGTCCGCCACGCGGCGAGCGTGACGGCGGCGACGATCAGGCCGACAACGATCGCCACCCATCGGTGGAGCACGTGCGCCGCGTTGCCGTCACTCAGCGGCGGCAGGAGCGAACCGTTCATCAGGGGCCAGTCGGGGAAGGCGAACCACTGCGAGGTGGCTGTCACCTGCGACCCGAAAAGCAGCAACGCAAAGACCGCCGTAGCCCCGAACGCAGCCAGCAGCGTGAACCGCTGGCTGCTGCCCCGTCCGCCGATCCGCGCCGGGTAGAGCGACCGGACGAGGATGAACACGAGGAGCCCGACGAGCGCCATCGCCGCGGCAAGGTGCGCCGTAACAGATTCACCGGAGTTGTTGAGCCGGACCGTCTCGCGCCCAAGCCACGCCTGGAACCCGACGAGGAATACAACCCCGATGGACGGCCACAGGAGGCTCGGGCGATCCCGATGGTCGCGGAACGCAACGAACGTCAGGGCCAGGACGACGAACCCGATCGCGGCGGCGACCGTCCGATGGACCCATTCGATCCACGCCTGGTAGTCGTCGAGCGGCGGAATCAGCTGGCCGTGGCAGAGTGGCCAGTCCGGACAGCCCATCCCGGAACCGGTCGCGCGGACGATCACACCGATCGTCACTAGCGCGAGCGTCATCGCGACGCTGAGCATCGCCAGTCGCTGGAACCGGGTCAACGAGCTCTCCCAGGAGTCGCCCGGCGGGCGACGCAGTTCGGGGGTCAGACGGCTCCGCCATTCTAGCGCGAGCGCCCTCCGCGCCGATGCCCGCTACCCTATCGGCGATGACTCCCCGAACCCGATCGGCCGGCCTGCTGGCCGCGGCTTTTCTTCTTGTCGCCCTTCTCGTCGCGGCCTGTGGACCAGCGACTGCGACACCAACGCCGCCGGCAAGCGCGCCCGCGAGCCAGGCCTCGGGGGGCGTCCTCCCTCAGATCATCTCCAGCGAGCTCGTCAAAGGGCCGAATCGTGTCGTCTTCTCGTTCCTCGACGCGACCGGCACTAAGCCGGTCGGGTCGCCGGACCGAACGGCGACGGTCCAGTTCAAGGGGCCCGGCGGTGAGTCGGTCACGTCACCGGCAGCCCAGTTCATCTGGGCGATCGAAGGCGTGAGTGGCGTGTACGTCACCCATGCCGACTTCCCGGTGGCCGGCGCCTGGACGGCGACCTTCACGACATCGGCGGCGGGTTCCCCGGCGGAGTCGGTGCCGTTCAGCTTCGATGTCAAGGTGGATGCCAGCGTCGTCGAGCCAGGCGAGAAGGCGCCGTCGGTCGACACGCCGACCCTAGCCGATGTCAGTGGCGACGTCTCGAAAATCTCGAGTGACGAAACCCCCGTGCCGGCGTTTTACGAAGTCTCCGTTGCCGACGCGCTCGCCGCCCACAAGCCGTTCGTCCTCGTATTCGCGACGCCGAAGTTCTGCGTTACCAAGACCTGCGGCCCGACGCTCGAGAAGGTCAAGACGGTCGCGGCGGCCCACCCCGACGTGACGTTCATCAACGTGGAGCCCTACCAGCTCGAGGTGGTCGACGGCCAGCTCCAGCCCGTGCTCAGCGCGTCGAATGGGCTCCAGACGGTTCCTGCGACCGATGCCTACGGCCTCCTGACGGAGCCCTTCGTCTTCGTCGTCGGTGGCGACGGCATCGTCAAGGCGTCATTCGAGCTGGTCTTCGCCCCAAACGAGATCGACGAGGCGCTTGCGAGCCTCAACTAGGGGCTGCTGCCGGCGCGTCCTCGAGCCAGATGGCGACGTGCTCGCCGTTCTCGTCTCGATACGTCACCCGGACCGGCACGGCATCCACCTGGTGCACACCGAGATGGCCGGGTGGGAACTGGGCGCCGTTCTCGAGCTCACCGATCCGGAATTGGACGGTCCGCCCATCGGCCGTCCGGATCGCGAAGGCGCGAACGTTCGCCAGGCTGACCGAATCGACGAAGACCACGATCCCGACTTCGGTCTTCTTAGCCGGCTGCATGACTGTCGTGGCGACGACAAAGACTCCGGCCAGGAGGGCGATCGCGATTCCCAGCGCCGCGATCGCGCCGCGGCGTTGTTGCATCAGCCCTTCATACCCCGATGCCGGTGCTGCCCGGCGCGTGGAGCGGCGTCCCGTCGGCGCAACGCGGGCACGTATCCGGCCCGGGCTCGTACGTCGGCAGGTCGAGCTGCCACAGGGCCTGGAGGGAGTAGACGCGGCCCGTCGTCGGCGACGTTAGGGTCGGCCGCCCGCCGCTCCGATCGACGAGAACCGCGCATCCAACGATCTCGCCGCCCATCGCCTCGACGGCCGGGATCATCGCGAGGAGCGATCCGCCGGTCGTGAGGATGTCATCGACGAGCAGGACCCGTTCTCCCGGCTCGATCCTGAAGCCGCGCCGGAACTCGCGGTGGGTTGAACCGTCGTCGGCCCGAACCTCCTCGGCGAAGATCGCCCGCACGCCGAGCTGGCGGCCGGTCTCGAAGGCGAGGATGACCCCGCCGGTCGTCGGGCCCGCGACGAGGTCCACTCGCGGGGAGCCGTCGTCGGCGCGGTGTCGCTCGGCCCAGAATCCGCATAGCTCGCTCGTCGCCGCCGGATCGGACAGGACCGCGAATTTCTCGACGTACGCGTCGCCGTGGCGGCCGCTCTTCAGCAGGAAATGGCCCTCGCGCAGCGCGCCTGATCGCCGGAAGAGCGCCTCCGTTCGGGCGGCAATCGCGGCACGCGCCGATGCCTCGAGGGCAGGTTTGATCGTTGTCATTGCCTCGAAGTCTACCGGCGCGAGGCGCTTCTCTCGGTCGCCGGCTCGGTCAGGGGCACTCCTGGCCCGGCGGCAGGCACGGGACGTCGCCACTGGTGGCCGGGATGATGACCTCGATGAGTCCGCTCGGCAGCGGCATGTCTGCTTGGTCCGGGATGGGCACGATCGGGAATGGCTCGCCATCGACCCGGACGATCCCCCAGTCACGCGATGTGCTCTCGGGGATCTGGACGACCGCGAACGTCTCTGTGGCGAAACGCGGGTCTGTCGCAGTCCGATACGTCACCCGGTAGAGCCACACCCGGCCGGCGCCGGTGCTGTCGACGATCGGCGCCGCCGCTCTGAGCTGGGCCCGCGTCGGCGCGTCGGTGACGAGTTCTACCACGCCTTGGAGCGCGCCTGCTTCATGCCGGCGAAGGACGTCCACTGCCCAGCCGGCGTCGACGTCGATCGCCGGGTTGCCGTCCGCCTTGGTCGGGATCGGACCGAACGTCAGCCCGGGCGCGTCGCCATAAGCGTTCGGTCCGGCGGCCCGGCTGTCGAGGTAGTCGAGGAGCGTTTCACGGCTGCGATCCATCGACGCCTCAGGGAGGGCGATCAGCTCCCGCGGCGCGCCTTCAACCCACGCCAGCTGAGCCGCGATCGCCGTCGCGGTGGGATCGTCCCCGAACGCGAGGACGATGATGTTGTCCTGGCCGATGAAGCGTGGCCGGTCCGGCCGGTCGATCGAGGACGCCAGGCAGTCGACACCGGCCGATGGCGGCGTCGCCGCCTGGAACGCCTCCCGTTCGGCCTCGTCCCGGAAGACCGCGAGCAGGCCGAGCCGCGGGTCCCCGCGGACGGCGTAGACGAGCTTCGGCCACGGCGCCTCGCAGGTGATCGGCATTACGAAGCGCGGCTCGTCGACGAAGTAGATCGTTCCGTCGGTGACGACACGGCGATCGCCAAACGCGATCGCGAGCACGCGTGCGATGGCGTCCCGTGGCCCGAGCGGGGTCGACCGCGTGGCGTCATCGCCCTGCCAGACTACGGCGTCGAGGACGACCTTGGATCGACACCAGCCGATCAGCTGTGGCCAGCACGTTTCCGCGGCGGCGTCCTGCGTATGGACCCGGACGACGAGAGGTACGTCCATGACGTCCATCGCGCCCGACGGCACAAACAGTCGCCCGGGCAGGCCGGCGATCTCGTACCGCGGACATCCCTCGGCAAGCGGGTTCGGGTCGCGCGGACCGATGCCGCCACTACAGATGATCGGCCCCGACGAGCTGAAGCCGCCCACGAGGAACGGCGTGTCGTCGGTGGCCTCGGCGAGCCGCAGCTGGGCGTCGAGGCCGACGAGAACGGGTTCGCCGTCGATCGTCCGGGGCATCCCGCCCGGGTGGTAGCCCGTGCCAGGGGCGGGTTTTGTCGGCTCATCGGAGCCCTCTCCCGGGATCGGATCGAGGCGGCCCTGCATCAGCCAGTGGTAGTGCTCCGGGCCGACGTAGCAATCGGCCAGCGGACCGCACGGCGGCACTGCCCTCCAGGCGAGCAGATACGTGGCCTCGCGCGGCTCGACTCCGAGGCCGAAGACCGCCGGGTCCGGCGCCCATTCGTCATAGGTCCCGCTCGGCATGTAGAGCCCGTTCTCCGGGCCCAGCGAGGACCCGTCCGCTCGTAGGGGCTGCTGCCGCTCGTCGGTCAGCGTGTCGTCCGTCGGGCAGCCATAGACCGGCCTCGTGGCGACGACGCCATTCCCCGGAGCCGCCTCGATAGTCGGACAGGGATGAAACGGCGTCCGGACGAGCCAGCCGCGGACCGCGACGTAACCGCCACCCTCGCGGGCCTCGCCGGCAAGGAGGTCGCCGACCGACCACGCCAGCCCATTCGCTGCAGGCAGGATGTCGCCCAGATACTCGACGATCGTCCGCCCGCCATCCCCGAGGTCGTCGGTGATGCGCAGGGCGAACGTGCCGGCCTTCGGACCAGAGCCGTCCCACGGCCCCGGTCCGATGTCGCCAACCGGCTTGATCACGAACAAAGCCCCGGCTCCGACGAGGATCGTGTTGCCGCAGACCGTCCCCCTCGCACACAGGACCGACGGATCGAGCATGAGTTCGCCGTCGACGGCAACGATCAAACCGGAGAGCTCCGGGAGCCGCGACTCGATCGACGTTTCGAGCTCCTGCGCCGTCAGCGCGCGCCCTTCTGGCATCAGGCTTGGAGTCGCCACCTGCGCCGACTGGGTCGGGCCGATCGCGCTGGACGGATCACCGCTTGGAACGGCCGACGCCGGCGGCCGGTTCGCGAGTGGCAGGTCGACGAGCATGACCACTAGCAGGGCCACGGCGAGGGTCGCAACTGTGCCGGCGAACCTCGGCACGGGCCCGGTCATGCCGAACCGACCGCGGCGAGGGCGAGGCTCGGCCGCCGCCAGTTCGTTCGCGGCAGCCAGCAGCGCCTGCTCCTGGGTCCCGCCCGCAATCGCGCGGCCCGCCCGGGCGAGGAGCATCAGCCGGATCTCGTCGTCGGTCGGGGTCATCGGTCCTCACGTTCGAGCGCACGCTCGAGCGCCCGACGGGCCGTGTGGAGCCGCGACTTCGCCGTGCCGACTGGCACGCCGAGGACCGCTGCGATCTCGCTGAGCGGCCGCCCGGCGAGGTGATGGAGGACGAGGATCGCCCGCGCGTCGACGTCCAGTCGGTCGAATGCCCGCTCCAGGGCGATCCTGCCCGACACCACATCGGCCGGCCCGCTCACCTCCGGGCCCGCCCCGGGCGCCACCGTCGAGTCGATCGCCACCTCGTGGACGCGCTCGCGACCTCGTCGCCGGAGCGAGCGACGGCAGGCGTGGACGAGAATCCGCGTCGACCACGCTTCGAACGCCAGCGGATCGCGCAGTCGCGGCAGGCCGCGCCAGACGGAGCCCAAGGCATCGGCAACGGCATCGCGGGCATCCGCATCGTGGCCGAGGATGGCCATCGCCGTCCGCGTCATCGGGTCGATCCTCCCGGCGACGAGCGCCGTGAACGCCTCCGTGTCGCCGTCCTGGGCCCGCCTGATGAGTGCCGGGTCCAATCGTCCCTCCGAGCGACCTGTCATGAAGTCCAGAGTCCCGCCACACCCGATCGGTTCACCCGAAAGTTATGGCCGGTACTCGACTCCCTTGGACGACGGCGCGCCGGGCTTCCGCGGCAGCGCGGTCCCGATGAGCGGCGCATACGAGTCGAGACCGCGACGGCGGCACTCCGCTTCGAGTTCGTCGACGAGGCGGACGGGGAGCGTCGGGTCGGCGAAGATCGCGGTCCCCACCTGGACAGCGGCAGCGCCGACCGCGAGATAGTCGAGGACGTCGGCGAGCTCCGTGACGCCACCGATCGCGACGACCGGGATGTCGACGACCTGGCTGACCTCGTAGACGATCCGCAGCGCGACCGGCTTGATCGCCGGGCCCGACAGGCCGCCGTAGATGTTGCCCAGCAGCGGTTTCGTTCGGGTGGGCGCCACGGCGATGCCCGACAGCGTGTTGATCGCCGTGAGGGCGTCGGCGCCGGCGGCTTCGATCGCGCGTGCGATCGGCCGCACGTCGGCGACGTTCGGCGAGAGCTTGACGAGGAGGGGCAGATCGGTCGCCCGCCGGACGGCGGCGGTGACGGCTGCGGCCGCGTCGGCGTCGATCGCGAACTGGAGACCGCCCTTGCCGACATTCGGGCAGCTGATGTTGAGCTCAATCCCCGCCACTCCGGGCACGCCGTCGAGGCGCCGAACGACTTCGACGTAGTCATCGACCGATTCGCCCGCGACGTTGACGATGACGGCCGTCCGCCAGCCGGTCCACGTCGCGGCGTACTTCTCGATGACGGCATTCACGCCCGGGTTCTGGAGACCGATTGAGTTCAGCATGCCGGCCGGGGTCTCGGTGACGCGCGGGGTCACGTTGCCGATCCGCGGCCGGAGCGTGGTGCCCTTGCAGCAGATCGCGCCCAGACGATCGACCTCCACGACGTCGCCGTACTCGACGCCATAGCCGAACGTGCCGGACGCAACGAGGATCGGGTTCTGCAGGACGAGACCCCGTCCCAAATCGACCGATAGATCGACGTCGACGTCGGATTCGGGCGCCGATGGAATGGCCATCGCCGCTGGCGCCGATGTCGCGGACATCCGGGTCGACCTCGTCTTCCGATCGATCGAGGTTCGGGCAGGCACCGACGGCCGTGCATCGAGCGAGGTCGTGAACCTCCGCTTGGCCTTCATGGCACTTCGAACGCCGGGCGTTCAAACGGGGGGATGAGAGCCGGCTCCGACGCCAATCGGAACGCTGCGCGTTCCATCGAGCGAAGGAATTGCGCCTGTGAGCCGCGAATCGGCCTCCCGTCGGCCCGTAGGAACGCTGGGCGTTCAAAGGGCGCCCACCGGAGGGCGACACGGATCACCAGCCCGCCTCCCAGTTGATCTCGTCCGACGCGAAGACCGGACCCTCGCGGCAGACCCGCTGCGGCGTGCCCGACACGCCCATCACGACACAGCCGAGACATGCCCCGACCGCGCAGCCCATGTTCTGCTCCATCGATACCTGGAGGAACGCCTTGCGTCGGGCGGCGGGCGACCCGAGCGGAGCGACTTGACCCCCGCCCCGCTTCCGGCCGAGCTTCGCCACCCCGAGGCGCTCCCGCCGACCCGTCGCCTGTCGCGCGAGGGCCGCCAGCATGCCGGCCGGTCCGCAGGCAAACGCCTGATCGGCCCAGGATTCGTACTCGGGAACGAGTTCCGTAACGAAGCCGCGCCTGCCGACCGAGCCGTCGTCGGTCGCGATGACGTATTCGACCTCGTCGGGCAGCAGCGACGACGGATAGACCTCGCGCGCGCTCGCGGCCCCGAAGAGGAGCGTCACCTGGCGGCCGTCCCGGATCGCCTCGTCGGCGAGGTAGCGGATACCGGCCATCCCGAGGCCGCCCGCCATCAACAGGAGCCGCCGCGATCGTGGATGAACCTCGAATGGCCGGCCGAGCGGGCCCAGCAGGTCGATGGGATCGCCGGGCCGGAGGTGGGTGAACCATTCCGTCCCGCGGCCGATCGTCCGGAAGTGGATCGTGATGATCCCCGTCGCAAGATCCGCCGTGTTGACCGAGAACGGACGCCTGAGCACGAGCCCCGAGTAGTCACCCGTCCGGATGTGGACGAACTGCCCCGCACGGGAGCTCGCGGCGATCTGGGGGGCGTGGTACGACTGCAGCCACTGGCCGGGCAGGATCTCCCGACTTTCGACGAGCTCCGAGGTGACGAGGCGCATCGTCACGCGCGGGGAGCGTCCTCCTCGTCGTCGGCCGATTCGGCGTCTTCGTCGGCGGCGCCGTCAGCTTCGGCGATCGCCCCGGCCGGGATCCCCTCCCCTGTGCCGTTCGTCGCGTCGGGCGTTACACCGTCCACCTCGGGCGCGATCGATGGATAGGCCTCGGCGAGGGCATCGGCTAGGTCACCGAAGACGTCGGTCGGGTCGTAGTACTCGACGAGCTCGTCGGCGCTCGCGAGCGGCCGCCACTCGTTTTCCTCTTCGGTCAGGACCTCGGCCTTGAATTCTCCGGCCGCGGTGAGGGTGAGCCGCTCGTCATCGTCGTCGTTGATGATCATGTCGCCGATCCGGCCGCTCAACAGCGCGGCCGCGTCCTCGAACTGCTCGAGGAGGCGAGACTCGCTTCGCTGGCTCCGCTCCTGGAACTCCAGGGCGAGGTCGTAGAGCCGCTGCGCCGCGACCTCGTCGTCCTCGGCGTCGAGCGGGAGCGGCTGCGTCGCGGCCCAGTCGTCGGCGGCAGCCGCGTAAGGATCCGGGCCGGTCAAGACCGCTTCGTCGAGCCCGATCCCTGCCGTTTCGAGCATGTCGGGCGTCGCTGTCGGTTCCTCACCCAGGCCGGCCGCGTCGCGAGCTGCTTCCGCGAAGGCCGCGTAGATGTCGGCCGGGTTGTAGAGCTCGACGAGCTCGGAGGCGGACTCGAGGACCTCCGTCTCGGCCGTCCACTCACCGGTGAGCTCGTCGACGAACCGCGTCCGGCTGCGGAACGTCAGGTCCGGCGCGATCGACAGGTAGTCGGGGTCCTCGTCGATGAGGGTCAAGCCGCCGAGCTCGGCGATCCTGCCCTTGTTCGCCTCGAGGAAGCGGCGAAGCTGCTCCGTCGACTGAACAAGGAAGTCGGAACGCTCGAGGGCGGCGTCGGCCGCGATCTCGCCGAGC